>DASWNR010000145.1:0-2160 GCA_036399155.1 Pyrinomonadaceae bacterium | reverse complement strand
AGTCCGGCGCTCGTGCCGAGCCAGAGCCCGCCTTCACGGTCGCGCTCGATGGCGGAGACGCCGCCGGGCAGCCCGTCGGCCGTCGTGAAGTTTGTGAACTTCCCTTCGCGGAACCTGCTCAAGCCTTCGGCCGTGCCGACCCACACGCCACCCGTCTCGTCCGAAAAATCTTCAGCGACGGCCTGCACGTTGTCGTCGGCCAGCCCGTCGCGCGTCGTGAAGCTCGTCCAGACGCCTTCGCGCAGGCGGCTCAGCCCCGAAGAGGTTGCGACCCAGACCGCGCCGTCCCTCGCCTCGCAGGCCGCGACCACGTCGTTGCCGGCGAGGCCCTGCTCCGTCGTAAGGGTCTCCCACACGCCCGCGCGGCGGCGCGCGAGGCCGCCGGCCGTCGAAGCCCAGAGGACGTTTCCCTTCTTGGTCGCGAGCAGCGAGCGCACGTCGTTGCTGCGAAGCCCGGGCGTGTTCTGCTTGTCGAAGACGACGAAGCCCGCGCCGTCGAAGCGCGCGATGCCTTCTTCGGTGGCGACCCAGACGTAGCCCTCGAAGTCCTGTATGACCGAGTGGACGGTGTTCTGCGGCAGTCCGTTCTCGGTCTGCCACACGCGCCGGCCGAGCTGCCCGAGGTCGGCCGCGTGCGCCGGGCCGGCCAAGCGCGCGCCGCACGGCGCGAGCAGCGCGAGGAGCAGCCCCGTGAAAGTCGCAAACGCGTGGAAGGGGGAAAGTGATCGGCGCATTTAGTAGAAGTGGGTCGAAGGCGGCCCGCTCTCTCCGGCGGCGACGTGGGGGCCGTGACAGTCGGGCGCGATTATAACCGAACGGGCGGCCCGGGGCGCGCGGCCGTTGAACTTTCACACGCGGGTCGGTTACCGTATGGCTCGATGAGGAAGTCGAAGACGATTGTCGTGGTGTTGGCGTCGGCGCTCCTGCTCTCGGCCGGGGTTGGGCTCGGCGCGGTCGCGCAGCGCGCGCGCTGGCGCGCGGCGAGCGAGGAGGAGTTGAGGAAGGCTCTGCCGGCGCGCGCGCCGGTCATCAAGGAGAACATCGAGACCGAGTTCCGCACGGCCTCCGGCGTGACCGACGGGCGCGGACGCTTCATCGCCGGCATCGTCATGATTACCGCCGGCTACTCGGCCGAGGGGCTCTACTCGCACTACTTCGTCACGCAGGCGCCGCTCCGGCTCGGGAACCTGAGCCTCCCGCCCGGCCAGTACGTCTTCGGCTACAAGCGCGCGGGCGAGGACTTCATCCGCATCAACTTCTACCGCGCTTCGACCGGCGACCCCGTCGGCGAGGTGGACGCGCACCGCGGCAGGGGAAGCCTTGTGCGCTCGCTGCTCATCAGCCCGCCCGCCGGCGGCCGAGGCCAGATACGCATCGGCCGCTTCTCGCTCGACTACAGGGTCACGGACTAGACCCGGCCGCCTATTCGTAGCGGAGTGCGATGAGCGGGTCGACGCGCGTGGCGCGGCGCGCGGGGATGTAGCTGGCTAGCGCGGCCACGGCGACGAGCACGAGCGAGATGACGGCGAGCGTCGCCGGGTCAGTCGCGCTGACGCCGTACAGCAGACTCTTCATCAGGCGCGTCAGCGCGAACGACGCGACGAGCCCGAGCGCGACGCCCGCCAGCACGAGCTTCAAGCCCTGCCCGACGACCAGCCGCAACACGTCGCGCCTCTGCGCGCCGAGCGCCATCCGCAAACCTATCTCGCGCGTCCGCTGCGCGACCGTGTAGCTCATCACGCCGTAGAGCCCGACGGCCGCCAGCACCAGCGCCAGCCCCGCGAAGATGCCGAACAGGAGCATGCTGAAGCGCTCGCGCGCGAGCGACTCCGAGAGCACGTCCTTCATCGTCGAGATGTCCGAGACCGGCTGCTCGCCGTCCACCTCCCAGACGGCCTTTCGCACCGCGCCCGCGACCGCGAGCGGGTCGCCTTCGGTGCCGACGACGAGGTGACGCGGCAGGAATATGCCGGCCTGCGTGTAGGTGAAGTACATCTGCGGCTTCGGCTCGGCGGCGAGGTCGAACTGCCGCACGTCGCGCACGACGCCGACCACCTCGCACCAGTCCGCCGGGTCGTTGGGGTCGCCCGGGTTGACGCGCTTGCCCACGGCACTCTCGCCCGGCCAGAAGCGACGCGCGAACGCCTCGCTCACAAGAAT
>DASWNR010000144.1:0-11641 GCA_036399155.1 Pyrinomonadaceae bacterium | reverse complement strand
CGCGAGGACTTCTTCTTCTCTCTTGAAGCGTGTGCGACGTAGGCGAGGAGGGCGGCGGCCGGCGCGGAGATTATGAGCAGAGAGAGTGCGAGCGTGAGCATCGACCGTCCGTCCCGGCGGGAAGTGCGTCCGCCAAAGCCGTCAGGGCGACGGATGACAACGCCGCCGTCGTCCGTCGCCCCCGAATCACGGAGCAAATATCTTGAACCGAAGGCTCACTTGATGCCGGCCTGAAGCTCGCGCTGGAGGGCGACGGCCTCCGGGTTGTTCGCGTCTATCTGGAGGGCGCTCTGCGCGTACGCGTTGGCCTGCGCGCGGTCGCCGCGTTCGAGGAAGATGCGGCCGAGCAGGATGTGCGGGTCGATGAACTTGCGCTCGGTGTCCCAGAAGATGGAAGCCTTGAGCTGGCTGATGGCCGGGGCCAGCTCGCCGCGACGCATGTAGATGCGCCCGGTGATGAGGTAAGCCTCGGCGTTCATCGGCTCGACGCGGACGACGTTGCGCAGCTCCATCAGCGCCTCGTCGTCGCGCCCGGCCGTGTAAAGCTCGCGCGCCTTGTTGAGAAAGTCCTCGGCGCTCGTGCCCAGCGCGGGTCGGTTCGCCTTGTCGTCCTCGACCTGCACGGCGCGGACGAACTCCGCGCGGTTGAAGTCGCCGCGCAGGTGGACGGGCAGCATCGAGACCGTCTTGGCCTGCTCCCACTCGATCTGCGCCTTGCCGTAGGCCGGGTAGAGCTTGCGCGCCTCGTTGTCGTTGGCGGCCGCCGCCTCGGCCTGCCCGGTCTTCTCAAGCATCTTGGCGAAGAGGAAGAGAGCCTCGGGGTCGCGCGGGTTCTCCTTGACGACCGCGCGGAGCTGTTCGGCGGCCTCCTGCGCCTTGCCCGAGAGCGAGAGCGCGTAGGCGTAGTTGTAGCGCACCATCGCGCCGTCGGGCGAGTCCTCGGGCGCGCTCTCGACGGCGCGCCCGAGGAAGTTGGTCGCCTGCTTCAGAAGCGCCTCGCGCTTCGACGGATTCTTCTCCCTGATGGCGGCCTGCGTGGAGATGGCGCCCGCGTTGTTGTAGATGCTTGTGAGCGGCACGTCGGTCGTGAGCGGCAGCAGCGTGTCTAAGGCCGACTGCAACTCGCCGACGCGCCAGTAGGCGAGCGCGGCGTAGAAGGCGGCCTCGGCGTAGTGGGCGTCGCGGCGCTGCAAGAGCGTGAAGTGCTCGCCGGCCTTCTTGTAGTCGCCCTGCGCGTAGAAGAGCTGCCCCAGCTCGAAGGCGGCCTGCTTGTAGGTGGAGCCCGGGTTGGCGCGCTCGTACTCGCGCATCGCGTTCTGGAGGTAGGCCGGCTTGTCCGGGTTGCCGTTCGCGAGCATCGCCCCCTTGACGTAAGCCTCGAAAGCCTTGGGCGGCACCTTCGTCGCCTGCTCGACGATGAGGTTCTGCGAGAACGGCAGCTTGTCGTCCTGCTCGTAGAGAATCTGGTAGGCGAGCTTGCCCTGCACGGTCTGGAGGTTGACGAGCGCGTCGCCGAAGAAGAACTCGTGCGTGGCCCAGCGGCCGTCGGTCATCGGCTTGCCGGCGATGCGCCCCTCGTTGACGCGCACCACGCGCGCGGAGCCGCGCACCTCCGCGACCGTCTTCTCGTCGCGCGGCGTGACCTCGTAGTTGCCGAGCACGACCATCGTCGCGCCCGCCTCCTTCGCCAGCTTGATCGCGGTGGCGCGCGAGGGGATGACCGTGAGCGGGAGGCGCAGGCGCTGGTAGGTCAGCTCGCGCGCGTCCGAGGAGATGACGCGCAGGCCGTGCTGGCCGAGCAGTTCGGCGAGCTGGTCGGCGAAGCTCTCGCCGACCCAGTTGGCCTCGCGGTTGGCCGTGGTGTTCTCGAAGGGGAGGATGAGCACGACGTCGCTGACGGCCTGCGCCCGTGCCGGCGCGGGCGCGAGCGCGGCGAGGGCCGCGACGAGTGCGAAGAGCGCGGCGGCGTAACGTCTGACCATCGGAATCACCTTTTACGAAAAAGCAGAGAGGCCGTCGGCGCTCTCTGGTAAACCCACGGCGTCGGCGGCCTCTCGTTGCTGCTCACCCGAAGGAGCGTCGCTCAAAAAACGCCCGTGCTCAACCGTCGGGTCTCGTCAAACTTGGCGTCCCGTACGGGACTCGAACCCGTGTTACCGCCGTGAAAGGGCGGTGTCCTAGGCCACTAGACGAACGGGACTTAAAATTTCGCCGGTAATTAACGGCGACGCTTAAGTTACCGTACCGTCCGGGGCGTGTCAAACCATGCGGGCCGGGCGCGGGAGGCCGTCCACGCGCCTGTCTTTGATGACCGGCGGCGGGAGAAGGTACGCCGAAAGACGAGGCCGCGCGGGGCAAAAATGGCGCACGGGCCGCGCATCCTTCCCGCCGCCGGCGGGCATCGCAGTGGGAAAGCAAGACCGGGACGAAGCCCACGTTCAGAAGGCGCACACGACATCCCCCACGCGCGGAGGCACGTATGAAGAAAAAGCTGCTGCTCGCACTGCTGCCGGCCCTCCTGCTCAGCTCGCCCGCGCCGGCCGTCAGGGCGCAGGCGCGCGAGGAGCCGCCGCTCTCGCGCAGAGGCGACGCCGAGCGCGAGGCCGCGCGCGTCGAGCTGGAGCGCAGGGCGCTCGCGCTGCTCGGGGATGCGCTTGAGGCGTCCGCGGAGTTGAAGCTGACGGAGAACCGCGTCCGCGCGCAGGTGACGGCCGCGCGGCTGCTCTGGCCCCGCGACGCGGAGGCGGGGCGCGCGGCCTTCAAGGCGGCGGCCGACGGCGTCGCGGCGCTCAACGCGGGCGTAGACCCCGAAGACCCGCAGTTCTACGGCGCGGCGCAGACCGTCATGCAGTTGCGCGGCGAGATGGTGCAGATAGCCGCTCAGCACGACGCGAAGCTGGCGCTCGAATTCCTGCGCGCGACGAGGCCGTCATACGTCGAAACGCTCGCGGCGGCCGGCTACGGCCAGCAGGAGCAGGCGATTGAGCTGGGGCTCGCCGGCCGCATCGCGGCGCAGGAGCCGAGGCGCGCTCTGGAGATGGCCGAGGAGAGTTTGAGCCGGGGCGTGACGCAGGGGCTGCTCGGCGTGCTGAACGAGCTGAGGACGAAGGACCCGCCGGCGGCCGCCAAAATCGCCGCCGCCATCGTCAGGCGGCTGCGCGCCGACGAGCTGCCGAACAGCTACGAGGCGAGCGCGGCCGCGCACCAGCTCTTACAGATGACCCGCCCGGCGCAGAACCCGCCGGCCAACCCGGCGTCGCAGCCTGCGCCTCCCGTCGTGACGGGGCGGGGGCTCATCGCCCTCTCGTCGGCGCCCGCGTCGGCCGGCGACGGCTCGCCGCTGTTGGACGAGCAGACGCGCAGGGAGCTGGTCGATAAGGTTCTGGCGGCGCTCGCCGCGAGCGCGCCGAACCAGGTCGGGGCTTACAACCTCTTTCAGGCGCTACAAACTCTGCTGCCGGAGTTGGAGCGTTACGCGCCGGGCCGCGCCGCCGCGCTTCGACGCAGGGCCGACGAGCTTGAGCGCGGCTTCAACCCGCAGGGGCGTCTGCTCCGTCCCTACGAGGAGATGATGCAGACGGGGACGGTCGACGCTCTGCTCGAAGCCGCGCCGAAGGCCCCGGCGGAGGTGCGCGACCAGCTCTACACCAACGCGGCGTGGAAGGCTTTCAACGAGGGCAAAGACCCGGAGCGCGCGCGCCGGATTCTGGAGAGCGTCTCGAACCCGCAGCAGCGCGCGCAGACGCGGCGCGGCATTGAGCAGCAGGCGCACTGGCTGGCGGCGCAGGCCGGAGGCCACGCGGAGGCGCGGCAGATGGCGGCGCGGCTGCCACTGGTCGAAGACAGGGTGAACGCGCTCTTGCAGATCGCGGGCGTGGCGGCCGCGGCGAACGACGCGCAGACGGCGCGGCAGGCGCTCGAAGACGCGCGCACGGCCGTCGAGGGGCAGACGCGCGGCCAGCAGCAGTTCAACTACCGCCTGCAAATCGCCGACGCTTACGCGCGCTTCGACGCGGGCGCGGCCTTCGAGCTGGTCGAGTCTTCAATCGGCCGGCTCGACGAGCTGATGGACGCGGCCGTGTTGTTGGACGGCTTCGGGCAGGACAGTTTTACGGAGGGCGAGCTGAGGCCGCAGTCGCAGGGCGGCCACGTCTGGCACGACCTGATTAACCGCTGCGCGCAGGCGCTCGCGGTGCTGGCCGTTTCCGACTTCGACCGCGCGGGCGCGGCGGCGGGGAAGTTCAGGCGGACGGACGCGCGGACGGCCGCGCAGCTCACGCTCGCGGCGATGATTCTGAACACGCACGCGAACCCGATGCGGCGTCGCCACGACGGATTCCGGCCGCTGCGCATCCCCGGCGGGCGCGATTGAATGGGACTCGGTTGAAAAGTTTTAGCCGACCGTGATGAGGTGCGTGCCGCGCTCGACGACGCGGCCGATGACGGCGGCGTCCGTGTAGCGTTCGCGCAGCACGGCGAGCAGCGCGCCCGCGCGCCCGGGCGCGACCGAGATGAGGAGGCCGCCCGCCGTCTGCGGGTCGAAGAGGAGCGCGGCCAACTCTTTGCTGACCGAGCCGGAGAGCGCAACGTCCTCGCCGACGTAGCGGCGGTTCGACTTGTCGCCGCTCGTCACCATCCCTGCGGCGGCCAGCTCAAGGGCGCCGGGAATCGTCGGCACGCTCGCCGGGTCGATCTCAAGCGTCACGCCGCTCGCGCGCGCCAGCTCCCACCCGTGGCCGAGCAGCGCGAAGCCCGTCACGTCGGTCGCCGCCGAAGCCTCCGCCTCCGTCATCAGCCGCGCCGCCTCGCGCCCCGCGAGCAGCATCGTCTCAAGCGACGCGCGCGTCACCTCCGCGTCGGCCTTTCCGAACTTGATGCCGGTCGAGACGACGCCCGTGCCGAGCGGCTTGGTCAGCAGCAGCGCGTCGCCCGCGCGCGCGCCACGGTTGGTGACGACGCGCGCGGGGTCGATCGTCCCCGTCACGGCGTAGCCGAACATGATCTGCGCGTTGTCCACGCTGTGACCGCCGACGAGCGCGACGCCGTTCTCGGTCAACACGTGGAGCCCGCCGCGCATGATCTCGCCGAGGATCGAGAAGTCGACGCCCTTTTTCGGGAAGCACGTGACGGCGAGCGCGGTGATGGGGGTGCCGCCCATGGCCCACACGTCGTTGATGGAGTTGAGCGCGGCGATGCGGCCGTAGTCGAACGGGTCGTCGACAATCGGCGTGAAGAAATCGACGGTCTGGACGAGCGCGAGGGTCTCCGAGAGACGGTAAACCCCCGCGTCGTCGGCCGTCTCGATGCCGACAATCAGGTTGGGGTCACTCGGAATGTTGAGGCCGCTCAAAACTTGAGCGAGTTCGCTCGGCGCGAGCTTAGACGCTCAACCGGCGCACGAGACCATCTCCGTCAGACGCATCGCTTAACCTCCTCCGTCCGGAATAACTGACAGGGAAGTCATCCTAGCATGAAGCGCGTCGGGGCGACGACGGGACGCGGCGCGGCGGTCGGAGAGTGCCGGCGGGAAATTTCTTGCGGACTCTCAGAAGGCGCGGGCGGCCTTCTGGAGCGAGTCGCGGTGTTCGAGGACGTATTCGATGAAGGCGCGCGTGGTCGAGGGCTGGAAGCGGCCGAGGGCGATGACGGCTACGTCGCGCGTCAGGCGGTGGCCGGCGACGCGCAGCCACGTCAGCCGCCCGGCCTCGACCTCCTCGCGCACGGCCCACGAAGGCATCAGCGAGACGCCGACGCCGTGCTCGACCATCAGCTTGATGAAGTAGGTGTCGTTCGATTCGAGCGCGAGGTCGGGGCTCAGGTCAACGCGCTTGAAGAAGGCGTCGGTGGCGCGGCGTATGGACGCGCCCTGCTCGAAGAGGATGAAGCGCGCGCCGCGCATGTCGGCCACGTCAACCTCGCCCGACCCCGCGAGCTTGTGGCGCGGCGAGAGGACGAGCCCCAGCTCGTCCTCGAACAGCTCTGTCACCTGAAGCGCGGGCGAGTAGACGGGCAGGGAGGCGAAGCCCACGTCGGCCGCGCCGTTGAGGATGTCGGCGACGGTCTGCTCGGTGCTGACCGTGGTGCGGAAGGAGAGCTCGACTCGCTCGTGGTCGCGCATGAAGGACTCGAAGAGGCGCGCGAAGAGGTGGACGAAAGCCTGCGTGGCGGCGGCCGCGCGGACGCGTCCGCGCGGCTCGTGGTCGTCGCCGCGCATACGCTCGCGCAGCGCGTCTGACTCGCCGATGATGCGCTCGGCGTAGGAGAGCGCGAGCTGCCCGGCGTCGGAGAGGCGCACGCCGCGCTTGGCGCGGATGAAGAGAGGCTCGCCCAGCTCGCGCTCCAGAGCCTTTATCTGGTGGCTCACGGCCGACTGCGTCATGTTAAGTTTCTGTGCCGCGCGTGTGAAGCTCAGCGCCCCTGCGACCTCGCGGAAAGTCCTTAACTGAGACAGCTCCATGCGTTAAGCACCTCTCGAAAATGTGGATGAATATAGTTAATCCGCCGGATGAACACAATGCGTTAGACGCGCGGGCAAATCCGCCCCTAACATCGGCGTCGAACCCGCACGGACGAAAACGGATTTCCTGATGCCCGGAAGGAGAATTTAAGATGATTCCGTTCAAACTCGATTACGTGATAGAGAAGACGCGCGGCGTGGGCTCGTGCGAGGAGCAGACGGTTCTGAGCGAGCTGGCCGGCGTCCGGCTGGAACCCGCCGAGGCGCGCGCCGAGTGGCCGCGCGTGCTCGAACACAAGTGGTTGATGAGCGAGCGTCTGGGCCGCGACGTGGGTCTGCGCGTGGCCGCGCTCGACTACTTCGAGAACGTGCGGCTCCCGCGCCACGCGCGCACGTCGCACAGGGCCGCCGCCTCGCGCCCCGGCCGCGCCGCGCGGGCGCACCGTCAGGCGGCGTAAACGTCAAAGGGCGCGGCGTGCGTTTTCATCTCGAAACCGTTTGGGGTGGAACCGCTCGACGTGGCTTCGATAAGCTTCGACCTCACACGAAGCTCGTCCCTCGTCCCAACCGAGGAACCTCTGCGCGACACGCGCGGCGCCCTCCGCAACGTCGAGCCCGACGTTGTCGTTAAGTCCCGACATCGTCCGGCGCATCAGACAGTCCGCCAGCGTCTCGGCCATCTCCTCGCGGAAGGCGTAGACGACCTCAGCGCCGACCGCGCCGGTCTCTTCGCCGAGGGGCCGGGAAAGCTCCGCGTCGCTCTGCGCGAGGCGCAGGACTTCCCCCGCGCGCGCGCCGTAGATTTTAAGGAGCCTCGCGGTGCTCTCGGGCGGGAGAGTGCTCCGCGCGTCGAAGTCGCGCCGGAAGGCTTCAAAGTCTTCGACGGCCGCGCCGGGCAGCGGCGTGTTCGCGGTCTCGCAGGGCGGGGCCGCGCGGCCCAGCGCGCGGAAGATTGAATCGACCGCCGCTTCCGCCAGCGAGCGGTAGGTGGTGAGCTTACCGCCGACGACGGAGAAGAGTCCGCGCACGCGCGACGGCCGCACGAAGTGGCGTCGCGTGACGGCCGACGCGTCGCGCACGTCGGCGCGCGGCAGCGGGCGGACGCCCGAGTATGTGTAGAGCACGTCCGCGCGCGTGAGCCGCGCGGAGGGGAACAGGCGGTTCGTCTCGCGCAAAAGGTATTCGACCTCGCGCGCGTCCGCCTCCACCGCGTCGAGGTCTCCTTTGTAAAGCTCGTCGGTCGTCCCGATGAGCAGCTTGCCGTCCCACGGCACGACGAAGAAGGGGCGGCCGTCTTCGGACGCCTCGGCGTAGACGGCCGCGCGCGGCGCGCCGTCGAAGACGCGGACGACGACGTGGCTGCCCTTCGTCCCGCCTATCAGTCTTTCACGCTCCGCGCCCGAGCCTTCGAGCACCTCGTCAACCCACGGGCCGGCGGCGTTGAGGACGACGGGGGCGTGCGCCTCGTGCGTCCCCGCGCCGAGCAGGTCGCGGAAGACGACGCCGCGCGCCGCGCCGTTCTCGACGAGCAGGCGCTCGACGCGCGCGTACGTCAGCACCGTCGCGCCGCGCGCGCGCGCGTCGAGAGCGTTCTCGACGGCGAGTCGCTCGGCGTACTCGACCTGCGCGTCGTAAAAGAGCGCCGCGCCGCGCAAGCGTTCGGGGTTAAGTCCGGGCGCGTGCTCGATGGCTTCGGACGGCGTGAGCATGCGGTGACGCGGGAGCGACCTGGACGGCGAGAGCAGGTCGTAGGCGAGCATGCCGGCGCGGATGGTGAGCAGGCCGCGCCGCCGCCCCGCGTAGACGGGGACGAGCATCGGGAGTGGGCGGACGAGGTGCGGCGCGACCTTCCGCAGAAGCGTCTCGCGCTCGCGCAAAGACTCGCGCACGAGCCCGACCTCGCCGTGTTCGAGGTAGCGCAGCCCGCCGTGAATCAAGCGCGTCGAGGCGGCGGTCGTCCCCGCAGAGATGTCGCCCTTGTCGAGCAGGAGCACGCGCAGGCCGCGCATCGCGGCGTCGCGCGCCACCCCGCACCCGTTCACGCCCGCGCCGACGACGACGGCGTCGAAGGGCGCGTCCGAAATGTCAGTGGGCACACGTCTCGTCATCCGTCGCTTTGATTCGCATCGGCGTCGTCGCGCGCCCAGTCGCGCGCCCTCTCGACGGCGCGGAGCCAGCGGCGGTGGAGGCGTCCGCGTTCGTCCTCGCCCATCCGCGGCTCGTAGCGGCGCGCGACGCGCCAGCGCGCGGCGATCTCGCGGCGGTCTTCCCAGAAGCCGACGGCGAGCCCCGCGAGGTAGGCCGCGCCCGCGGCGGTCGTCTCGGTGACTTCGGGCACCTCCACGCGGACGCCGAGGATGTCCGCCTGGAACTGCATGAGGAAGGAGTTGCCGACCGCGCCGCCGTCCACGCGCAGGTCTTTGAGCGGCACGCCCGAGTCGCGCTCCATCGCGGCGGCCACGTCGCGCGTCTGGTAGCAGGTGCTCTCCAGCGCGGCGCGCGCGAGGTGCGCGCGGGTCGTGCCGCGCGTGAGCCCGACGATTGCGCCGCGCGCGTACGCGTCCCAGTGCGGCGCGCCGAGGCCCGCCAGCGCGGGGACGAAGTAGACGCCCTCGTTCGAGTCGAGCGAGCGCGCGAGCGCCTCCGTCTCGTCGGCGCTGCCGATGACGCCCAGCCCGTCGCGGAGCCACTGCACCGCCGCGCCCGTCACGAAGATAGAGCCTTCGAGCGCGTACTCCGCCGGCTCTCCGCCCAACTGCCACGCGACCGTCGTCAGAAGCCCCGAGCGGCTGGCGACGGGCTCGCGCCCCGTGTTCATCAGGAGGAAGGAGCCGGTGCCGTACGTGTTCTTCGCCGCGCCCGGCGCGTAGCAGCCCTGCCCGAAGAGCGCGGACTGCTGGTCGCCGGCGAGTCCCGCGACGGGCACGCGCGCGCCGAAGAAGGCGGACGGGTCGGTGTGCCCGTAGACGAAGGACGAGGGCAGGACTTCGGGGAGCGCCGCGCGCGGCACGTCGAAGAGCGCGAGCAGCTCGTCGTCCCACGCGAGCCGCCTGATGTCGTAGAGGAGCGTGCGCGAGGCGTTCGACACGTCCGTGACGTGCGCGCGCCCGCCCGTCAGTTTCCAGACGAGCCAGGAGTCGACCGTGCCGAAGGCGACCTCGCCGCGCGCGGCGCGGGCGCGCAGGGCCGGGTCGTCGTCCATCAGCCAGCGCAGCTTCGTGCCGGAGAAGTAGGGGTCGAAGACGAGCCCCGTCTTCGCGCGGATAAAATCTTCCAGCCCGCGCGCCTTCAGCTCGTCGCACATGGCGGCCGTGCGCCTGTCCTGCCAGACGACGGCGCGCGCCACCGGGTCGGACGTGGCGCGCTCCCACGCGACCACCGTCTCGCGCTGGTTCGTGATGCCGACGGCGCGCAGGTCGCGCGCCTCGACGCCGGCCGCGCCGAGCGCGTCGGCCGCGGCCTTGAGGCTCACGCGCCAGATCTCTTCCGCGTCGTGCTCGACCCAGCCGGGGCGCGGGTAGTGCTGCGTGAACTCGGAGTAGCCGCGCCCCCGCACGCGGCAGTCGCGGTCGAAGACAAGGACGGTCGTTCCCGTCGTCCCCTGGTCTATCGAGAGCACAAAGCCGTCCATTCTTCCCTCCGCCGCAACTTTGTCCGCCGTCCGCGAAAGTGTAATATACACGCACCTCGGACAAGGGCTATTCACTGACCTCATCCGGCATGGGAAAACAATATCAGGGAAGTGGAATTCGCAAGATGAAAGACTACAACGACTTTTTTGACGAGATGATAGACGTCGACGACGAGGCCGAAGTCGAGGATGACGAGCTGCTCGACGAAGACGGCGAGTACGAGGGCGACGAGGAGGACGAGGAGGAGGACGACGACCTCGCGGCGGTCGTACGCACGGCGGTGCTCAAGAAGAACGACATGCTGGCGCTGCTCTCTTTGAAGGCCACGCCCGACGGCGGCCAGATCGTGCGCTTCGACCCGCGCCAGCGGATGCCCTCGATGCAGCGTTACGAGACCGAGGAGGAGGCGCTCAAGTGGTTCTCGCGCAGCCTCTCGACCAGCCGCAGGAACGGCTGGGCGGTCGTCTACGACGGCGCGCCGCTCGTCGGTTAACGGTCAGAGGCCAGAGGCCGGAGGCTAGTGAGAAGCGACGCGCTTTCACTAGCCTCTTTTCTATTTGCATTCGGGGCGGCGGGGAGGTTGACGATGAAGGCGATACGGGTTCACGAGTTCGGCGGGCCGGAAGCCCTGCGGCTTGAGGACGTGCCGGAGCCGCGGCCCGGCGCGGGGCAGGTCGTCGTGCGCGTGCGGGCGGTCGGGGTCAACCCCGTGGACACTTACATCAGGAGCGGCGTCCACGCCGTCCGCCCCGCGCTGCCTTTCACGCCGGGGCTCGACGCGGCGGGCGAGGTCACGGCCGTCGGCGAAGGCGTCACGCGGCTCTCGCCGGGGCAGAGGGTCTACACGGCCGGGAGCCTTTCGGGCACCTACGCCGAACTCGCGCTCTGCGAAGAGTCGCAGTGTCACGCGCTGCCCGAGCGCGTCTCGTTCGCGGAGGGCGCGGGCGTCAACACGCCCTACGCGACGGCCTACCGCGCGCTCTTCCAGAGGGCGCGGGCCGAGCCGGGTGAGACGGTGCTCGTCCACGGCGCGAGCGGCGGCGTGGGGACGGCGGCCGTGCAGTTGGCGCGAGCGGCGGGGCTGCGCGTCGTCGGCACCGCGGGGACGGAGCAGGGCTTAAGGCTCGTCGCGGAGCAGGGCGCGCACCACGCGCTAGACCACCGCGCGGCCGACTACCTCGGGCAACTCGCCGGGCTGACGGGCGGGCGCGGCGTGGACGTGATTCTGGAGATGCTCGCCAACGTCAACTTAAACCGCGACCTCGAAGTGCTGGCAAAGGGCGGGCGCGTGGTCGTCGTCGGGTCGCGCGGGACGGTCGAGATCAACCCGCGCCTGGCGATGACGCGCGACGCCTCGATTCTCGGCATGACGCTCTTCAACGTCTCGCCGCGCGACTCTGCGAGCATCCACGCCGCGCTCGCCGCCGGGCTCGAAGCGGGGACGCTCCGCCCCGTCGTCGGCCGCGAGCTTCCGCTCTCCGAGGCGGCGCGCGCGCACGAGGAGGTCTTGAAGCCCGGCGCTTACGGGAAGATAGTTCTGATTCCGTAAAGG
>DASWNR010000143.1:0-2914 GCA_036399155.1 Pyrinomonadaceae bacterium | reverse complement strand
AGGAGGAGGGCGAGTGCCGGGCGGGCGCGCGCCCCGCGTCCGACCAGGAGTACTTCGAGATAATGTGCCTGTGCCTGATTCAGGCGGGGCTCAACTGGGCTTCAATCAGGAAGCACTGGCCGAAGTACCGCGAGGGTTTTTACGGCTTCCGCGTCGGGGAGCTGGCGCGCGCCGACGCCGACGAGCTGCTCGCGCGCCCCGGCGTCTTCAGGAACCGCCGCAAGGTCGAGGCCGTCGTCCACAACGCGCGCGAGTTCGAGTCCATCGCCGCCGAGCACGGCTCCTTCGACGCCTTCCTATCGACGCTCAGACCGCTGCCCGAGGCCGCGCGAATCAAGGCGCTCGCCAAACGCTTCAAACAGATCGGCCCCGAGGCGGCCGACTACTTCCTCCACTCGGTCGGCTTCACGGAGTAGGGGCCGGGCGTTTCACTTAAGAGTAAGAGAGGAGCGCGTCCACGATGCGTGGCGCGGCGTGGCCGTCGCCGTAGACGAAGGTCGGGCGGGCCATCTGCGAGTAGCAGTCGCGACAGTCGAGCAGCCGCGACGCCTCCTCGACGATGCGCGCGGCGTCCGTGCCGACGAGCCGGACGCAGCCGGCTTCGAGCGCCTCGGGGCGCTCGGTCTTGTCGCGCAGCACGAGCAGCGGCTTGCCGAGGCACGGAGCCTCCTCCTGCAACCCGCCCGAATCCGTCAGCACCATGTGGCAGCGTTTGAGCAGGCGCACGAGCGTCATGTAATCGACCGGCGGCAGAAGCGTCACGCCCGGCGTGCCCGCGAGCAGGCGGTGCGCCGTCTCCCACACGCGCGGGTTGCGGTGGACGAGGTAGACGATTCTCACGTCGCCCTCGTAGCGCCGCGCAAGCTCGGCGAGCGCGCGGCAGACCGATTCGAGCGGCGCGCCGAAGTTCTCGCGCCGGTGCGCCGTCACGAGCACGACGCGCGCGCCCGGCCGGATATCGCGCAGCGCCGGCGGGTCGCACGCGCCGGCGGCCGCCTCCGACATCTCGCGCAGCGCGTCAACGACGGGGTTGCCCGTGACGACGACGCGCCCGGGCGGCACGTTCTCGCGCAGGAGGTTGGCGCGCGCGCCCTCGGTCGGCGCGAAGTGGAGGTCGGCGAGGCACCCGGCGACGCGTCGGTTGCCCTCTTCGGGGAAGGGCTGGCGCGGGTCGTGCGTGCGAAGGCCGGCCTCGACGTGGCCGACGCGCACGCGCGCGTAGAAGGCCGCGACCGTCGCCGCCATCACGGTCGTCGTGTCGCCCTGCACGAGAATCCAGTCGGGGCGCTCGCGTTCGAGCACGGGTTCGAGCCGTGCGAGCGCGGCCGACGCGACCTGCGCGGGCGTGCGCGCGCCGCGCATCAGGTCGAGGTCGTAGTCGGGCACGACGCGGAAGGACGAAAGCACCTGGTCGAGCATCTCGCGGTGCTGCGCCGTCGCGCACACGCGGCTGCGGACGCGCCCGGCGTGACGCGCCAGCTCCTTGATGACCGGGGCCATCTTCACGGCCTCGGGCCGCGTGCCGACGATGGACAGTACTCTCAGCATCAGCTCAAACGCACCGGCTCGAACGCATCAACTCAGACTCGGCTGGTTGTTAAGGCCGACGCGGGGCTCTCAGTCCTCCGCGCGCTCAGGCCGGCCTCGGCGTGTGCGGCGTCTGCGGCATCCGCGGCATCCGTGCCTGGCGCACCTCCGAGAGCGGGCCGTCGTTGATGCGGGGCACGCCCGCCCACTTGTCCAGCACGTACTGCTTGCGGCGCAGGAAGGCGTCGGCCGGGTCGTGGCCGTCGCGGCGCAGCAGCGGGATCGACGAGCGCACGTCGCGGTGCAGGAAGCGCGCGCCGCGGAAGACGCGGACGGCGAAGCCTTCGACCTCGACCTGAAAGGCGAAGTCGTTGTCCTCGAAGCCCCAGCCCGGTCGGCCGAGCGGCCCCGCGGCGTCGAAGCGGACGCCCGCCTCGAAGACCTCGCGGCGGAAGAGGCCGTACCACGTCGGCACGACGCCGGCCATCTCCTCCACGCGCGAATCATCGACGCAGAAGAGGTGCGGCGTCGCGCCCGCGCGCTCGCGCGTGTGCTCGTGCGGGTAGGGCCCGAGCGCGCCGAGGACGCGCCCCGCGTCTTCCATGTAACGGAGCATGGCGAAGGCCGAGAACGGCACCACCTCAACGTCGCCGTCCGACAGCAGAAGGTAGTCGCCGCCCGTCTCCAATAAGTGCTCGATGAGCTGGTTGCGTGCGACCGAGATGCCCCGGTTCTCTTTGTTGAAGATGAGCCGGTGCTCGACGCCGAGCCGCGCGGAGGCTGCGCCGAGAGCCTCCCGCGTGCCGTCGGTCGAGCCGTTGTCGCAGACGACGATTGACGCCCCGTGCCCGAGCCGCTTGAGCGTCGCGGCCTCGCGCGCGAAGGCGGCGAGCGCTTCGAGGCTTATCTCGCGCGTGTTCCACGTCAGCATCGCGAGCACCACGCGGCGCGGCGCGGAGACGGCCGGCGGCGCCCCGCCCTTGCGGAAGACGCCGGCCACGCAGGCGTGCTCGAAGGGTGGCGACTGCATGTAGAGCACGCCGTCGTCCTCGCGCGGCTCGCCCGCCGCGGAGGGTTCGTCGGCGCTCACTTCGTCGAGCCCGTGGCGGCGGCACAGCGCGGCGTGCTCGGCCGGCGTGACGCGGTTCCAGCCGTTGAAGAACTCGCCCCGGTCGGCGCGTATGACGCCCATGCGGAGCACCTCCTGCTTGCGCCACATCGACTCGAAGTAAAAGTCGGAGGTCAGGACGAGCAGGCCGCCCGGCTTGAGCTTGCGCGCCATCTCGGCGACGAGGCTGTCGCGCTGTTCGGCGACGAGGTGTTCGAGCGTGTTGACGCAGACGACGCGGTCGAACGCTCCGTCGGGCACGCCGAAGGGGGGCGCGAA
>DASWNR010000142.1:0-7578 GCA_036399155.1 Pyrinomonadaceae bacterium | reverse complement strand
CCCTCGTCCGACTTCGCCGTGAAGGACTGGCCCGAGCAGCCGCCGAAGAACTGGTTGAACTTCTCGCAGAGCTTGACCTCGATGCCGGCGGCGGGCTTGCCGTTGAAGATCACCTTGCCCTGCACGTTGCCGGTGCCGGGCGCGGGCTTGACCTTCTCGACCCCCGTCTCGGCCGCCGCGGTGCCCGAGGCCGGCGACGGGGTGGTGGCGGCGGGCGTGCCCGAGGCCGCCGCGTTCGCCGCCGGGGCGTTGCCGTTGCCGCCGCCGCCCCCGCAAGCGCCGAGGGAGAAGAGCGCCGCCGCGAGGCAGGCGCAGGCTGACAGCCTTTGACCGGGCGTCATAGTTTAGTGCCCCTTTCTCAAGTCGCCCGCCGAGGCGGGGAAGTCTGAAGTGGGACTGCTTGGCACGGGCGCGCGCGCTCTCTCATCTCGCGGCTCACGCGTCCCTGTGAACCGTCTCGGGCGAGAAGGCCGGCAGGCAGACGGCGACGTACTCGGCGCCTTCCGGCTCGGGCGTGCTGTACTGCACCCACTCGCCGCGCCGCGTGACGACGGCCTGCCCCGCGCGCACGTCGAACGTCTCGCCGCCGCGCGTCGTGACGCGCAGCATCCCGCGCAGGACGACCGTGTATTCGTCGAACTCCGGCGTCTGCCCCGGCTCCTCCCAACCGCCCGGGCTTCGCATCCGCGCGACGCTCAACGCCGCGCCGCCCGTGTTCACGCGCCCGACGTACTCCTCGATAATCTTCGGCTTGTTCCCCACGGCCTCCACGACCGTCGGGGCTTCGATAAGCTCAGGCACTAAACGCCCCCTCCCTTCCGAGACATCGCGACATGCGCGGCATGATACGCCGCGACCGGCGGAAATCCCAACGAAAATCGTGAAATCGTTCCGGTGGCCTAGTCGGTCGGGGCGCGTGAGGAGGGCGGGGCGTCCCGGCGCGCGGCGTCCTTTTTGCGGAGGGAGAAGACGGTGCCGCCGCCGTCGCGGGGCGTCCAGGTGGCTTCGGCCTCGATGAGCGAGGCGCGCGCGCGTATGCCGGCGAGGCCGCGACCCTTGAGCGCGCGCTTGTTCGCGGCGTCGAAGCCGCGACCGTCGTCCGAGAGCGTGAGCAGGAAGTCGCCGGCCGCGTCGAGCCGCACGCTTAAGCCGACGTGCGAGGCGCGCGCGTGGCGGCAGACGTTGCTGACGGCCTCCTGCACGATGCGGTAGACCTGCATCTGCGCGCCGTGCGAGAGCGCGAGCCGCTCTTCGAGGTCTTCGTCGCACCCGAAGTCGTAGGCGAAGCGGTGCGCCGACGGCTGCTGCGAGCACGCGGAGGCGAGCGCCCATTCGAGCGCGGCGGCGAACCCCACGTTCTCAAGCACCGAAGGCGAGAGGTCTTCGCAGATGCGCCGCACCTCCTGCGAGATGGACTCGATCTCGGCGCGCAGCCGCACGGGGTCTGCGGCCGAGCCCGGAGGCGCGGGGACGAGCGCGCCGCCGCCGGGCGCACCCGTCTGCGCGGCGACCGTCGAAGGCTGCATCTCGTCGGTGAGCAGGAGGAGGCGGCGCAAATCGGCGAGCGTCTGGTCGTGGAGGTCGCGCGCGATGCGGCGGCGCTCGGCCTCCGCCTCGCTGGCTAGCTGGAGCCGCGCCGAGGCCAACTGGTGGTTGGCCTCTCGCAGCTCCTCGCGGCTGCGGACGATGCGGCGGTGTTGCAGGTAGCCCCACGCGAGCACGACGAGCGCGAGCGCGAGCAGCACCGAGAGCGTGACGATGGTGCGCGGGAACGGCGCGCGCGCCACCTCGAAGTTGAAGACGAGCGGGTCGGACGGGACGAGGTCGAGCGTGTAGGCGCGCGCCGTGACGGTGTAGGCGCCGGCCGCGAGCGCCTCGGCCTGAAACTGCGAGTCGCGCGAGAGCTTCTGCTTGACGGCGCGACCCTTCGCGTCGCGCAGCGTGAAGGCGTAGAGGAACTGCTCGGGGAACGTCCGGCTCGCGGCGGCCGCCACGTCGAGCGCGAGCCCGTTCTGCGGGTGGGCGAGGCGGAGCGCGCCGTCGCGCGGAAGCTCCTCGGGCTGGAGCGTGCGCGAGGCCGTGACGCGCACGAGGCGGAGCGCGGGCGCGTTCGTCCCCGGCTCGTAACGCGCGAGCCCGCGCGTCGTGCCGACGAAAAGCGTCCCACCCTCCGAAGCCGCGCGCCCGTCGCCGTCCGAAGCCGGGAGGCGCAGCACGGCGAAGGCGTTGTCGGTCGGCAAGCCCTGCTCGGTGTCGAGGCGCGAGGTGACGGCCCCGAACTGCGGGTCGAGCGTGACGCGCAGCACGCCGACGCCGGCGGTCGCGCACCAAGCCCGCGGCGAATCGGAGGCTTGCGCGCCGTCCCCTTGCCGGGTGACGGCGGCGATGCCGATAACGGCGCGCGCGTCAACGCCGGGCGTCACCTCGACGAGCCCGCGCCCCTCGCGGAAGGCGTAGAGGCCGCGCGAGGTGGCGAGCCAGAGCCACCCTTCGGCGGCCGAGACGCCCCAGACGGTGCTGCCGCCGAGCTTGGCCAACTCGGGCTCCGGGCGCACGGCCGAGCCGTCGAAGTAGAAGACGCCGGCGTTGGCCGTGCCGACCCAGAGGCGGCCCCGTGACTCGTCTGCGTAGAGGCTGACGACCTCGCGTCCGCGCTCGTCGTCGCCCGCGCGCGGCCAGATCAGCTCGCGGCGTCCGGGGCCTCCGAAGCGCTCAAGCCCGCGCCCGAACGTCGCCACGTAGACCGCGTCGCCCAACGTTGCGATGGCGCGCACGCTCCCGCTCAGCGCGGGCTCCGGCACCTTCTTCGCCTCGGGGGCATCGGCCGAAGCAGACTTGTCCGGCGGGGACTTGTCCGAACTCGCCGCCCCGCCCTCCGGCTTCGACTCGACCGCCGCCGGCTCTTTCGCTTCGACGGCGCTCTCGGCCACGGCGGCCGCGTCGGCCGGCTTCTCATTCTCGACGGCGGGGCCCGCGTCCTTCTTCGCGCCCTTGCCCTCGGCGCCCGCCTTCTCTTCGGGCGCGAGGCGGACGGGCGAGCGCGCCCTGAGCCCTTCGGTCTGGAGGCCGACGAAGAGGCCGGCGCCCGTGCCGACGAGGAGCAGGCCGCGCCTGTCTTCGGCGACGGCGTAGACGGTCTTGCCCGAGACTTCGGGAACCTCGCGCCACGCGGCCGAAGACTCTTCGCGCGCGAAGAGCCCCCGGTTCGTGCCGACGAGCAGGCGGCCGCGCGACGTGCGGTAGACGGAGCGGACGAAGTTCGACTCGCTCTCGCCCGCCGAGAGCTGTTCGACGCGCACGCCGCGCGGGTCGTAGCGGCAGACGCCGCGCGGCGTGCCGAACCAGACGACGCCCTCGCGGTCGACGTAGACGGCGTTGACCCTGTCCGAGCGCAGCGCGCCGGCCGTCCCCGCGAACGTGAAGCGCTCGGCGACTCGGCCCGCCGACAGGCGGAAGACGCCGCGCCCGTCGGTCGCCGCGTAGAGGTCGCCGGAGGTCGGGTCTGAGGCGAGCGCCGTCACCGTCCCCGTCGCCGCGCCCGCGACCTTTGAAGGCCGCGCGAGCCTGCCCTCTTCGATCTTGAGAATGCCGCTGTCGGAGGCGGAGGTCTGCGCGCCCATGTAGAGCGCGCCGCCCGGGTCGCGCGCCAGCGCCTCGACGTAGAAGGTGCGCGGCCGCCCCGCGACCTCCTTCGCCTCGCCGCCGGGCTCGATTGTCATCAGCCCGCGGCCGCGTGTGCCGACGACCACGCTCCCGCCTTCGAGCGCGAGGCTCGTCAGCTCGACCGACAGGGCCTTGCCCGCCGCGACCGTCAGGCGCTCGCCGAGCCGCGTGACCGTGAGCGCGCCCTCGCGCCCGAGACGGCAGTCGAAGATGAGCCCGTCGGCCGTCGCCAGCAGAGCGCGCCCCGCGGAGGGCGTGTGGACGGCCAACACGCTCTTGCCGCGCGTCTCCTCGACGCGCTTGAAGCCTTCGGAGCCGGGCGCGCGCACGAACGCGCCGCCGTCGCCGCCGACCCACAGCGCGCCCGAGGCGTCCGCCGCGAGCGCGCGCACGCGCGGCCCCGCCAGCCCCTCGGCCGACACGGACTGCACGCGCCGCCCGTCGTAGCGCGCGAGCCCCGCGTCGGTGCCGAACCACATCTGCCCTTCGGCGTCCTGCGCCACCGCGCGCACCTGGTCGGACGGCAGGCCGTGGAACAGCGTCACCGCGCCCCAGCGGTGCAGGCCGGCCGTCTCGTTCTGCTCAAGGGAGTGGGCGGTGGGAGGTAAAGCGGTAGACAGTAGACAGTAGGCGGCAGACAGCAGGCAAAAACCAAACAGGAGGCCGAACCGCGCGGCCCCCCGCCTGCCGACTGATGCTTTCCGCTTTCTACCCGCTCGCATGTGACTACCGTCTACTGACTATCGTCTACTGACTACTGACTATTTCCCTCACTTGTGCGGGTCGTCGAGGAAGCGTTTGCGGTCGCGCTCGATCCAGTGTTCGAGGTCGGCGCCGGCCTTCTCAAGCTCGTCGGAGTTGATGAGGCCGCGCCGCAGCGCCTCGAAGAAGGCGCGCGTGCGCATGTTGTAGGCGAGCTTGTCGTAAGCCTCGTGCGGTGTGCCCTCGGGGAGCGAGACGAAGAGTTTTTCGTAGAGCGTGGCGAGCCGGCTCTCTACGCCGCGCAAGCTGAGCGCGCACTTGCGCGCGATGGCCCAGTTCGAGAGTCCGAGCGCGAGGTAGTACAGCGCCTCGGCCTCGAACTCGGTGAGGAGCGGGCGCTTGAAGGAGTCTTTGAAGGCCGGGTCGATCATGTCCGCGCCGTCTTCGAGCACGGCGGCGACGAAGCGCAGGAAGCGACTTTCGGGGTTGTTCTTGTGTATGAAGCCGTAGGCGGGCTGCGGCTCGACCGAGCGGACGATCTTGCGCAGCTCGTTGATGTAGACCTCGTGCGCGAACTGCGTCCAGAAGATGATGCGCGCCGTGGGGAAGTCGCGCCAGACGGCGCGCGCCGCCTTCACGCCTGACAGGCGCGGCATCTGTATGTCGAAGACGCACAGCTCGGGGCGCTCCTTCAGAGCGGCGGCGACGGCCTCCTCGCCGTCGGCGGCCTCGATGACGGGCCCGTGCGCGGCGAACTCGCGCTCCAGAAGCTCGCGCAGGTAGCGGCGCTGCGCGACGTTGTCTTCGGCTATCAGGATGGGCATGGCGGGTCAGGGTCTTGGAGACGTGATAAACGCGCGCCCCATTGTGCGGCCTCACTCGATTGGTTGTAAATCCCGGGCCGCGCGCATCTCTTCGAGGACGGGTCTGAGCCCGCGCGGCCGTTGCGCGAATCGTCGTACGGCACGCGCCCGGTCGCCGCGTCAAGGACGAAGAAATTGTTGTCGCCGGACGCGCCCTCCGGCTTCTTCCAGACCACGTCCTGCCAACAACGTGCGGCTAACAATCGCGCGCCGGCCCTGCGGCGGTCAATGTGGCTATCCACACACGCGCGTGTTGGGAGAGACACAGCCGCGCGGGGCATGCTACCGCGTGCGTGCGCTGTTGTTGCCCGCGTCGCGGGAATTTCGCCGAAGTGGATAATCGCCGGCGGGACGTAAGGCCGCGGAAGTTTTCGCAGTTCGGCCGGGGCCTTACGTCGCCTGTAGCCCGCGGACGCGGGGCGCGTACTGGGGAGGACGCGCCCCGCACACTCTCTCACGGCGATGCTCGGGAGATTCTTTCACAGTCGTTTCGTCTTGAGGCTGCTCGCCGCTTCGGCCGGCGCGCTGGCGGTCGCCGCGCTCAACGTCGGCTGGCGCCGTGCTCACGCGCCGCGCGCGTGGAGGCCGGGCGAGCCGGCCGTGGCCTTCTGGGCCTGGCGCAACGAGACGCCCGCGCAGGGAGACGTTGACCGCGCGGGGCGCGAGACGGGCGCGCGGACGCTCTTCCTGCGCGCCGGACAGATGGACGCGGACTCGGGGCGCGTCACGCGCGTGCGCGCCGTGTCGGGGCGGATGCCGCGCGGCGTCGCGTTGCACCTCGTCTACAACGCGACGCCGCGCCTACTCGCGGAGTTCGGCCGCGTCGAAGAGTCGGCGGTGGCCGACGCCTTCGCCGAGACGTTCCGCGCAGACTCGGGGCGCGCCGCGCGCGACGGAGCGCAGGTCGCGGGTCTTCAACTCGACGTTGACGTGCCGACGCGGCTTCTACCGCGCTACGCGCGCGTGCTGCGGGCGGTGCGCGCGTCGCTGCAAGGGAGCGTGAAGCTCTCGGTGACGGGGCTGCCGACGTGGGTCGGCTCGCGCGACCTGGGCGGGGTGCTTGACGCCGTGGACTTCTGGACGCCGCAGTTCTACGGCGCGGAGATTCCCGCGACCGCCGACCGCGTCGTCCCCATCGCCTCGCCCGAGAGAATCGCGCGCGCCGTCGCGCGGGTGCGCGAGCTTGGCAAGCCCTTCTACGCGGGGCTCGCGGCTTACGGCTACGCGGTCGTCTACGACGCGCGCGGCCGGCTCGTCGAACTGCGCGGCGACGTGAACCCGGCGCGCGTGGCGTCGGACAGAAATCTCGAACTCGTCGGGCGGGGCGCGTTCGGCGCGGGCGCCGAGGGAGACGGCGCGCGCGCACGCGGGGCGGCCCCGCCCGCGGGCGAGTGGCGGTATGTTTTTCGGGCGCGCGAGGACACGGAGCTTGAAGGGCTGCACTTACGCGCCGGCGAGCAGATCGTCCTCGACGTGCCGGGCGGCGAGTCCCTGCGCGCGGGCGTCCGCGGGGTACGCGAAGCCGCGGGCGACAAGCTGCTCGGCATCTGTCTCTTCCGCCTGCCGACGGCGGGCGACGCGACCACGCTCCGACTCTCGGAGGTCGCGGCCGCGCTCGAAGACCGCGAGGCGGAGTTCTCTACGAGCCTCGACGCCGAAGCGTTGGCGTCGGACGGCACCGAGTCGAGAGGGTCGAAAGGCTCTGAGTTAAAGGGCTCTGAGTTGAAAGGCGGGGGCGGTTCTTCGTCGAAAGACACGAACCGTCTGTTGCTCACGGCCGAGAACGACGGCGCGGGCGGCGCGCCCTACGGCGCGGGCGCGCTCTCGGTCACGCTGCGCGTCCCGCGCGGGGGCGTGCGCGGCGTCACGCGGCTCGAAGGCTTCGACACGTTCGAGACGCTCTGCGAGACGGCCGGGGGCGGGCAGGCGCGAGAGGCGCTTCGGCCGTGTAGCGCGGCGCGCGCGGAAGTCGTGCGGCTCGGCGCGAGCGCGTGGAGGCCGGGGGCGCGTGCGCGCGCGGGGCTGAGCTTCGCGGCGTCCGTGCCCGTGCGTCTCGCGGCACGGGTCGCCGTGCGGCGCGAAGACGGCGGCGTGTGGGAGCAGACGCGTGAGTTCGACGTGAGGTGAGGAGGGGCGATGTCCGTGTTCGGAGTGGGCCGGAAGATTTTCGCGTCGGGGCCGGCGCGGCGGCGCAGGTCGGTGTTCGGGCTGCTGGCGTTCTTCGCGCTGGGCGCGGCCGCCGCCGTCGGGTGCGGCTGGGGCGGCACGGAGCACTCTGTGCGCTTCAACAACTGGCGCAGCGAACGCCAGTTCAGTCGCCTGCCGCCGCTGCCCTTCGACGCGCGCGCGC
>DASWNR010000141.1:0-4282 GCA_036399155.1 Pyrinomonadaceae bacterium | reverse complement strand
CTGTCCGCGAAGCGTTCCGGCGCCGCAGGCCGCGCGGCCGTGTGCGTCCGCCTCGCCTGCCGCCGAAGGGTTCGCGGCGTCCGTATCATCCCGACATCAATCCGGCGGGGCTGTATTTTTCGGCCGCCCGCCCGCACTGTCTAAGTTGAGACATCGGAATATCAGGAGTTAAAAGTTTCATGCCCCACTCTGTCCCTCGCACGTCCGCCGCGCGGACGAAAGCCGCCGGTCTGCCCGGCCGCCGCACACTCGCGGTCGCGTCGCTGTTCGCGCTCGCGCTCGCGTGTCTCGCGTCCGGCCTCGCGCCGTTCGCGCGCGTCTCCGCCGGCTCCGGCGCGGCGGTAAAAGTTCCGAGCGGCCCGGCCGCCGAAGCGTCGAAGGCCGGCGCGACGCTCACGTCCGAGGGATACGGCCGGCTCCCGCTCCGCTTCGAGCCCAACGTCGGGCAGGCCGAGCCGGGCGTCGATTTCATCTCGCGCGGCGACGGCTACGGACTCTTTCTCAAGGGGTCTGAGGCCGTGCTCGCGTTGCGGCGCGCGGTCGGCGTTCGCGGCGAGTCGCGTCGCACCTCAGTCCTACGCATGCGGCTCGTCGGCGCGAACGCCGCGCGCGAAGGCGTCGGCGTGGGCGAGTTGCCCGGCAAGGTCAACTACATGCGCGGCTCCGACCCGGCGGCGTGGCGCACGGGCGTCGCGTCCTTCTCGGGCGTCGAGTACCGCGGCGTCTACGAAGGCATCGACCTCGTCTACTACGGCAACCAGCGCCAGCTCGAATACGACTTCCGCCTCGCGCCCGGCGCGGACGCGCGCCGCATACGCCTCGCGTTCGAGGGGCAGACTTCTTTGCGCGTCGACGCCTCGGGCGACATCGTATTGCGCGCCGCGGGCGGCGGCGAAGTCCGACAGCACAAGCCCTACGCCTATCAGGAAGGCGTGGACGGCCGCCGCGTCGAGGTCGCCTCGCGCTACGTTCTGAAGGGCAGGGGACGTGTCGGCTTCGAGGTCGGCGCGTACGACCCCGCGCGGCCGCTCGTCATCGACCCCGTGCTCGCATACTCGACCTACCTCGGCGGCGGCGGGAGCAACGACACGGCGCACGGCGTCGCGGTCGACGCGGCCGGGAACGCTTACGTCACGGGCGAGACCATCTCGACCGACTTTCCCACCACGGCGGGGGCGGCGCAGACGGCCTTCGGCGGCCCCAACTACGACGCCTACGTGACGAAGATTAACGCGGCGGGCACGGCCGTCGTCTACTCGACGTACCTCGGCGGCGGCGACACGGACGAGGGCTACGGCATCGCCGTGGACGCCGACGGCAACGCCTACGTCGCGGGCCGGACCATCTCGACCAACTTCCCCGTCACGGCCGGCGCGTTCCAGCCCGCATACGGCGGCGGCACCTACGCCGGCGGCCTGGGCGGCGACGCATTCGTGTCGAAACTCAACCCGGCGGGGACGGCGCTCGTCTACTCGACCTACCTCGGCGGCGGCGCGACGGAGTACGGCTACGGCATCGCGCTCGACGCGGCGCGCAACGCCTACGTCACGGGCTCGACCGCCTCCGACAACTTCCCCGTGCTGAACGCGCTCCAGCCCGCGAAGCGCGGCGACCGGGACGCCTTCGTGACGAAGCTCGACGCGGCGGGCGGCGCGCTCGTCTACTCGACCTACTTCGGCGGCGCGACCACCTTCGACTCGCTCAACGCCTCGGGGCTCGACAACGCCTTCGACATCGTCGTGGACGCCGTGGGGCGCGCGCACGTCATCGGCGAGACGCAGACCACGGACTTCCCCGTGACGGCGAACGCCTTCCAGCGGAGCTTCGGCGGCCTCGGCGCCTACGAGGGCGACGCCTACGTGGCGAAGTTCAGCGCCGCCGGCGACGCGCTCGTCTACTCGACCTACCTCGGCGGGAGCCACGGCGATTCGGGCAAGGACATTGCCCTCGACGCGTCGGGCCACGCCTACGTCACGGGCCGGACGGCCTCCGTCAACTTCCCCGTGGCGAACGCCTTCCAGCCCGCGCTCGCCAACAAGGAGGCCATCCACGACGCCTTCGTGACGAAGCTGAGCCTCGACGGCTCGGCGCTGGTCTACTCGACCTACCTCGGCGGCGACGCCAGCGAGTCGGCCCAAGGGATCGCCGTGGGCGCCGGCGGCAGCGCCTACGTCACCGGCGCCACCAACTCGGACTTCTTCCCCGTCCGCAACGCCGTGCAGGGCGGGCTCTCGGGCCAGTCCACGGACGCCTTCGTCACCAAACTCTCGCCGCAGGGCTCGGCGCTCGTCTACTCGACCTACCTCGGCGGCACGAGGAACGAGACCGGCTACGCCGTCGCCCTGGACGGGGCGGGCGACGCGTACGTCGTCGGCGGCACGTCCTCGCTCGGTTTCCCGACGACGGACGGCGCTCTCCGCAGGACGCGCAACGGCCAAGCCGACGCCTTCGTCTCGAAGATTCGCGTCGGCGACGACGAACCGACTTACCGTATAAGCGGGCGTGTGACGGGTGGCGACGGCTCGCCGCTCGCCGGCGTGGACGTCAACGTCTTCGGCGGCGCCAGGGCGCGCACGAAGACCTCCGTTGACGGGACTTACAACTTCGAGGGCCTGCGCGCGGGCGTCGACTACAGCCTGACGGCCTACTCGCCCTGCGTCACCTTTGCCACGCAGAACGACACGGTCAACAACCTCTCGTCCGACCAGACGGTAGACTTCACGGGCAGCGTCACCACGTTCTCGGTGGGCGGCCGCGTGACGATCAGCAACAAGCCCGACGAGGGCTACGTCGGCGTGACGATGAAGCTCACGGGCGCGCAGGGGGAGTTGACCACCCGGACGGACGGCCAGGGGAACTACTCTTTCCCGAGCGTCGCGGGCTGCCGCGACTACACGCTGACCGCGTCCGCGAACAACATCTCGTTCGACCCGCCGAGCCGCACTCTCACGTACCTGAGTCAGAATCAGGGCTTCGCGGACTTCTCGGGCACGGCCCAGCCCGCGCCGGCCGTCTCGCTGACCTCCCCGGCGATGAACGCGGTCTACGAGGTGCCGGCCACCGTCCGCGTCGCCGCCGCCGCGCAGGCCACGACGGGGCGCGGCATCACGAAGGTCGAGTTCTATCTGGCCGACTGGATGGGCACGAATCTGAAGCCGCTCCAGACCGACACCACGGCCCCTTACGGCGGCTTCGACCTGACTAATCTGACCGCGGGCGAGTACAGCGTCTACGCCTACGCCTACGACGACGCTGGCAACGTGGGGATGACCGAGCCGACCTACTTTTCCGTCAAAGCGCCGCCCGCCACGTACGGCATCACGGGGCGCGTGGCCGACGCCGGCGGCGCGGCAATCGGCGGCGTGACCGTCGCGCTCGGGGGCGCGTCGGGGGCCCAGACGACCACCGGAGCCGACGGCCGCTACTCCTTCGAGAGCCTTGCGGCGGGCGAAGGGTACTCCGTCGTTGCTTACAAGGATCAGTACACCTTCCAGCCCGGGTCTCACACCTTCGAGAACCTGAGCGCGCCGCAGACCGCGGACTTCACGGGGACGCCGCAGACCGCGACCCAGCCGACCAACTTCGCGCTGGCCGCGAACGGCGGGCGGGCGACGGCCTCCTCGACGACGACGCAGGCGGAGCTTCCCGGCCTCGACTTCTCGCCCGCGGGGGTGATTGACGGCGACCGCAAGGGGCTGAACTGGGAGCACGGCGGCGGCTGGCGCGACGCGACTAACAACGCGTTCCCCGACTGGGTGCAGGTGGACTTCGGCGGGGCGAAGAGCATCTCCGAGGTCGGCGTCTTCATGCTCCAGGACAACTACGGCACCCCGGTCGAGCCGACCGAGCAGACGACGTTCACGAAGTTCGGCGCCACGGCCTTCGACGTGCAGTACTGGGACGGCTCGCAGTGGGCGGCCGTGCCGGGTGCTTCGGTCGTCGGCAACGACAAGGTCTGGCGCAGGCTCACCTTCGAGCCCGTCACCACGACTCGGCTGCGCGTGGTCGTCCGCAACGCGCTGGCCGGCCGGTCACGTCTGGTCGAGGTCGAGGCGTGGGGCACGGCCGCGGAGGTGACGCCGCCGCCCGCGGGCGCGCGCATCAACGCGGCGCTCTCATCCAACGGCGGCTACGCCACCGCGTCCTCGACGACGACGCAGGCCGAGTTGCCCGGGATGGACTTTCACCCGTCGAGCGTCATCAACGGTGACCGCAAGGGGCTGAACTGGGAGCACGGCGGCGGGTGGCGCGACGCGACCAACAACACGTTCCCCGACTGGCT
>DASWNR010000140.1:0-7265 GCA_036399155.1 Pyrinomonadaceae bacterium | reverse complement strand
ACCCGCGCCGGCGACCGTCACCGCCGCCCACGCATTCAGCTCGCCCGCGCCCTCCGTGATGACGCGCTCGAAGGGCGACATCTTCCCGTCGGCCACCAACTGCTCGTAGGCGGGGAGCCTCTGCGCCGTCCTCATCAGAAGCGCCTTGACCATCGAGGGCGTAAGGCTCGGGTTGGCTTCGAGCATCAGCGCGGCCGCGCCCGCCACGGCCGGCGCGGCGAACGAGGTCCCGCTCATCACGCGGTAGGTGCCGGAGGCGACCGGCTTGTTCGTGCTCGTGTCGCCGCTCAAAACCGTCCCGAGCAGGCCGCCGCCGCCCGATGAGGTGTAAGAGTTGCTGGCCGACGCCGACGTGGACGCCGTCTCGGCCGCGCCGAGCTTGTTGCCGGGCGCGACGAGTTCGGGCTTCATCACGCCGTCAACGAGCGTCGGCCCGCGCGAAGAGTAGGTGGCGACCAGATCGTCGGAGCGCGCGGCGGTTTGCTGCGTGTTGGTCGCGCCGACGGTGATGACGCGGGGCGAGTTGGCCGGGGAGAGAATCCCGCCGTAAATCGTCCGGCCGTCGGCGTCCTTGCCCCAGTTGCCGGCGGCGACGACGACGACGATGCCGGCGTCCACCGCGCGCCCGAGCGCGAGGCAGAGCGGGTCGGTCTTGTGGCTCTGCGCGGGCGGCGCGCCCAAAGAGAGGTTCATCACGCGGACGTTGTAGGCGCTCCGGTTCTTGATGACCCAGTCCACGGCCTTGACGACGTTCGAGACGCGCCCCGCGCCGCCGGAGTCGAGCACGCGCACGTCGATCAGGTTGGCGTTGGGGGCGATGCCGCCGTAGGTCTGCGCGCCGGCGTTGCGTGAAGCGTAGTCCTCGCTCGCCTGACCCGACCCGGCGGCGACGCCCGCCGTGTGCGTGCCGTGCCCGTAGGCGTCGTCTGTGCGACCCTCGCCCGTGAAGTCAACCTTCTTAACGACGCGCGGGTAGGAGGCCAGGTACTTCTGCGAGAAGAGCCCGAGGCCGAGCGTCCCCGAAGAGTAGCGCCACTCGTAGCCCGCGAACTCGGCCGCGTCGGGCGGGCTGATGCCGCTGTCGAGGATGGCGATGCCGACCTTGTTGCCGCCGCCGCCGTCGGCGAGCGCCTCGTTGCCCGCGGGCAGCAGCTTGCTCGCGCCGGTCGCCACCTCGTGGTGGCTCGTGTTGTCGAAGCTCGCGGTCGAGCGCACCGTCTGGTCGGACGAGACCCACGATACCTCCTCGCGCGCCGCAAGCTCCGAGAGTTTGTCCACGGGAACGTCCGCGACGACGAGCCCGAGCGAGATGAGTTCGGACGAGACGCGCGCGCCGGCGGCGCTGAGCGCGGCCTTCGCGGCCTCGCCCTCGCGCCCCTCGGCGGCGCGGACGATGACGCGCGCCGTCTCGCCCGCGCCCTTCCGCGCCGTAGAGGCGCGCGCGACGAGGTCGTCGGTCATCTTCTTGAGTACGGTGCGCGCGCCGCCGCGCGCCTGCGCCGGCGACTTGGCCGAGGCTTTGAATGCGCACGCCGCGAGGGGGGACAAGAGAGAGAGCGTGGCGAGCGCGGTCAGGAATCTGTTTTTTATTCTCAAGGGGGGATTGGCTCCTTCGTATTTGTCGCCCGGCTCGTTCGTCTGGCGGGGGCTGTTCGAGCGACTCGCGCGACTAAGGGCAACGCGCGTGCCGCCGCCGCGCCTCGAAAAACATTGGGGAAGCGCACGCGCGCGAGCCGGGCCCGGTCAGCATGAGGGAACTCGGTTGACGGCGTTTCGGTCAGCGCGAACGGACTCCGCGACGGCGCGCCGGGGCGGGTTGCCGTTTGCACGGGGGCGAAATAGAATCGCGCCAGCGAATAATCTTCTCTCAGACGGAACGGACGGGCGGTTAAGTTTGGCCGAAGGTCAGTCAACGGGTGCGGGCGCGGGACGTACGGGCGTGTGCCGCCACTGCGGCGCGCTGGTGGGCGCGGGCGAGGACCGCTGCATGATGTGCGGGACGCCGGTCGCGCAGGGGCAGCCGCAGGGGCAGCCGCGCCGGGGCGCGCACGCCGACCCGGAGACCGTCCGCTTCGTCCGCGCGGTCATCTCGCGGCCGGCCACCTTCACCTTCATCTTCCTCATCGCGAACGTCTTCCTATACCTTTTGATGTGGCTCTCGGGCGGGGCGACGGGGCAGGTACTTCTGGCCTACGGCGCGAAGCTCAACTACCTCATCGACCAGGAGTCGCAGTGGTGGCGCTTCGTCACGCCCATCTTCCTGCACGTGCACCTGCCGGGGCTCGGGCCGCTGCACCTTCTGTCGAACATGTACGGGCTCTTCATGCTCGGGCCTTACGTCGAGAAGCTCTACGGGTCGGCGCGCTTCACCGTCTTCTGGATTCTGACCGGCATCACGGGCGTCGTCGCCAGCTACCTCACCGTCCGGCCGGAGTGGGCGCGCGGCGCCCTGGGGCAGTACCTCTTCAAGCAGTTCGACAGCCCTTCGGCCGGCGCGTCGGGCGCGCTCTTCGGGCTGATGGGCGTGCTCTTCGTCTTCGGCATCAAGTACAGGCACGAGCTGCCCGACGGCCTCAAGCGCGCTTTCGGGACGGGGCTGCTGCCGACGCTGCTCGTCAACCTCTTCATCGGCTACGTGGCGCGCGGCTTCATAGACAACGCGGCGCACCTCGGCGGGCTGGTGTCGGGGATGGCGCTGGCGCTGCTCGTCGGCTACAAGCGGCCGGGGGCGCGCGGCGCGGTGGCGCACGCGTGGCACGGGGCGCAGGCCGCCTGCCTCGTGCTCGTCGCCGCGAGCTTCGTGATGGTCGTGCGCCACTTCGACGCGCCGCCGCCGCGCCTCTCCAACTTCGGCGAGCGCGCGAGGGCCTTCGGCGAGAAGCCGCCCGTCTTGCCCTTCATCGAGTCGGTCAACGCCGGGCGCAACGCGCTCGCGCGCTTCCTCGACGAGGGCGAGGCGGACGCGCTCGCGCCCGCCTTCGAGAAGCTTGAGAAGACGCCGAGCCTCAGCCCCGACGCCGACATCGTGCGCGAAGACCTCAAGGCGCTCGTCGCGCGCGCGCGCACCGAGTCCGGGGACAAGAAGCTCAAGGCGGGCGAACTCGTGCGGCAGCGCGAGCGGCTCGGTGAAGACTTGCGCGCGTGGGACGGGCGCTTCGGCCGCTGGGTCGAGGACGAGGGCCGGCCGACCTTCGGCGTCAACTTCCAGAAGGCCGAGCCGCCCGCGGGCGGCGGCGAGGAGGGCGGAGAAAAGTAACGATTTGAAATCTCAAACCTTTCACCCGCCCGCCCGCGCGAACTAATTTTTCCTCAAACGAAAATCTGAACAGGAGAACCAAGAAGAGATGGAGATTAACAAAGTCGGCGTGCTCGGCTGCGGCCTGATGGGCTCGGGGATAGCGCAGACGGCGGCGGCGGCCGGGTGCGCCGTCGTCGTCCGCGAGGTGACGGAGGAGCTGTGCGAGCGCGGCTTCGGCGGCATCGAAAAGTCGCTGGCGAAGTTCGCAGAGAAGGGCACCATCAGCCCCGAGCAGCGCGACGAGATACGCGGCCGCATCACGGGCACGACCAGCTTCGATGACCTCGCCGACTGCGACATCATCATCGAGGCCATCGTCGAGAACCTCGAAGCCAAGCGCGACACCTACAACCAGCTCGACGCGATCTGTAAGCCCGAGACCATCTTCGCCTCGAACACCTCCTCGCTCTCGATAACCGAGATGATGACGGCGACGAAGCCGGAGCGGCAGGCGCGCTTCGTCGGGCTGCACTTCTTCAACCCCGTCCCGCTGATGAAGCTCGTCGAGGTCGTCCGCACCATCCTCACGGACGACGAGGCTTACGAGTCGGCGGTCGAGTTCGGGCGCAAGCTCGGCAAGGTGCCGGTGCGCGCGGGCGACAAGTCGGGCTTCATCGTCAACCGCCTGCTCGTCCCGTACCTGCTCGACTCCATCCGCGCGCTCGAAGAGGGCGTCGGCTCGATAGTCGACATCGACAACGGCATGAAGCTCGGCTGCGGCCACCCGATGGGGCCGCTCACGCTCCTCGACTTCGTCGGGCTCGACACGACCTACTACATCGCCGAGATCATGTTCGACGAGTTCCGCGAGAGGCGCTTCGCGCCGCCGCCGCTCTTGAAGCGCATGGTCAAGGCCGGGCTCTACGGCCGCAAGTCCGGGCGCGGCTTCTACGACTACGCCGACCCGAAGAAGCCCGTCCCGATGAACCTCGTCTGAGCGCTGGCGTACAAGCGCGGGCGCGCCTTCTGCGCTAAGCTGTCGGGACATAACTAAAGTCGCACGCGATGACGGTCGGAACCGCCCGCCACTGATGGCGGTTCCGACCCGACGCTTCGGCGACGTTCAAGGAGGCACCGATGGGCGAGCAGAAAAATCTGGCGTTGACTCTGGACGCGGGGCAGGCCGGCGGCGGCCCGGCGGACTTCTCCAGGGGCTCAATCTTCTTCGTCGGGACGGCGACCGTGATTCTCCGCTACGCGGGCTTCACGATCCTGACCGACCCGAACTTCCTGCACGCGGGCGACCACGTGCACCTCGGCTACGGGCTGACGGCCGAGCGCCTGACCAACCCGGCGCTTGAGATAGAGCAGCTCCCGCCGCTCGACTTCGTCGTGCTGTCGCACTACCACGGCGACCACTTCGACCGCATCGCCGAGGAGCGTCTGCGCAAGGACGTGCCCATCGTCACGACCGACCACGCGGCGTCGGAGCTGAAGGACAAGGGCTTTACCGCGCCGGTCGCGCTCGACACGTGGGACTCGGTGACGGTCGAGAAGGGGGGCGTGCGCGTGCGCGTCACGTCGATGCCGGGCCGCCACGGGCCGCCCATCGTGGAGAAGTTTCTGCCGCCGGTGATGGGCTCGATGCTTGAGTTCGAGTCCGAAGGCGGGCGCGCGGCGCTCAGGCTCTACATCACGGGCGACACGCTCGTCTTCGACGACCTCAACGAGATACCGAAGCGCTACCCGGACATAGACCTCGGGCTCTTCCACCTCGGCGGCACGACCATCATGGGCATCCTCCTGACGATGGACGCCGAGCAGGGCGTCGAGGCCGTCAAAATCATCAACCCGAAGAAGGTGATTCCCATCCACTACAACGACTACGAGGTCTTCAAGTCGCCGCTCGAAGACTTCAAGCGCGCGGCCACCGAGGCCGGGCTCGCCGAGCGCATGATCTACCTCAGCCACGGCGAGACCTACGACTTCGAGGTTCCGTCGAGCCGTTGGCAGCAGGGCGCGACGCCTTGACGGCGGGCGGGCGGGAAGGGGGGGCGCAGGGCGCCGGCGGCCCGGCCGCCGCCGACGGTTCGGTGGTGACGGAGGAGCGCGACGCGCTCCTCTTCGTCTGCCTCGAACGCCCGGCGAAGCGGAACGCCTTGACGCGCGCGATGCTCGAACGCCTCGACGAAATCTTCGCGGGCGTCGGCGCGCGGCGCGACCTGCGCGCCGTAGTCCTCTGCGGAGCGGGCGCGGACTTCTGCGCGGGCACCGACGTCTCGGAACTCGAAGGGATGGGCGAGGCCGCCGCGCTCGACAAGGCGACGCGCGGGCAGGCGGTCTGCGACCGCGTCGAGCTGTGCGGCACGCCCGTCATCGCCGCCGTGCAGGGCGCGGCCACGGGCGGCGGCTGCGAACTCGCGCTCGCGTGCCACCTGCGCGTGGCCGCGGCGGGCGCGCGCTTCTCGCTCCCCGAGACGCGGCTCGGCGTCATCGCGGCTTACGGCGGCACGCAGCGCCTCGCGCGCGCCGCCGGCACCGGGCGCGCGCTCGCCGCGATGCTCGCCGGCGAAGAGGTCGGCGCGGAAGAGGCGTTGCGCCTCGGCCTCGTCAACCGCGTCGCCGAGCCGTCGCGCCTGATGGCTGAGGCCGAATCGCTCGCTTCGACAATCGCCGACGCCGCCGCACCGCTCGCCGCCCGCGCCTGCCTCGAAGCCGTCACGCGCGGCGCGCGCCTCCCCTTCGACGAAGCCCTCCGCCTCGAAGCCGAACTCTTCGCCGGCCTCTTCGCCACCCAGGACGTTCGCGAAGGCACACGCGCCTTCCTCGAAAAACGCAAGCCGGTCTTTAAAGGCCGGTAGCCGGTAGACAGTAGCCGGTGGGGCTCCGCCGCGCGGGCGTTGAGTCTGAACCGCCGGCGGCCCGGCCGAAAAAGTTTTTCTACCGACTACTGTCTACTTACACAGTCTACTTACTTTCCCTCACTTGTAACTCGCCACTCACTTTTCTATACTGACTTCAGTTCTTAACTCCCACGCGATTCGGAGAAGTCGAGGAAGACTTTTGGAGCCTGTGACTCATCAGGGGCGTTTGAGCGCCGGGGGCTTTCGCTTCGCGCTTGTCTCCAGCCGTTGGAACGACTTCCTGACGGGCCGGCTGGTCGAAGGCGCTTTGGACGCGCTCGAACGGCTCGGCGCGGACGAGGGCTCGGTCGAGCACTTCCGCGTGCCGGGCTCGTTCGAGATTCCGCTCGCGGCGTTGAAACTCGCCGAGTCGGGGCGCTTCGACGCGCTGGTCTGTCTGGGGACGGTCATCCGCGGGCAGACGCCGCACTTCGAGTACGTGGCGGGCGAGGTCACGAAGGGCATCGCGCACGTCGGCCTACAGACCGGCGTGCCCGTCCTCTACGGGATCGTCACCGCCGACACCTTAGAGCAGGCCATCGACCGCGCGGGGGTTAAGGCCGGGAACAAGGGGTTCGAGGCCGCGATGTCGGCCGTCGAAATGGTCAATCTTTTAAAGGCAGTGACAGGCGACGAGTGATGAGGGATAAGACGCCGTCTTTATCTCATCACCCGTCGCTTATCACTCATTACTGTTTTTATACATATGGGTTCAAGGCGTAAGGCGCGCGAGTGCGCCTTGCAGATGCTCTTTGCGGCTGACCTGGGTGGGGCTGCCGTGCGGCCGGACGAACTCGTCCGCTCCTACTGGGACGAGCTGGGCGAGCCCGAGATGGACGAGGGCGCGCGCGAGTTCGCGACACGCCTGACGGTGGGCACGCTCGCGCACCTAGAGGAGATAGACGAGCGCATACGCTCGCGCGCCGAGCACTGGCGCATCTCGCGGATGGCCGTCGTCGACCGCAACATCCTGCGGATGGCCGTCTACGAGTTCCTCCACGAGCCGACGCCGCGCACCGTCGCCATCAACGAGTCGCTGGAGATCGCGCGCCGCTTCTCGACCTACGAGGCGACGCAGTTCATTAACGGCATCCTCGACGCCATCAAGCGCGACCTCGACCGCG
>DASWNR010000139.1:0-8733 GCA_036399155.1 Pyrinomonadaceae bacterium | reverse complement strand
TATCGGCGTCGAGGCCGCCAACCTCTACCACATGCCCGAGACGAACCTCGAAAACATCCTCAACGAGGTCGAGCGCGACGAGCCCGGCGCCATCATCGTGGACTCGATTCAGACCGTCTTCTCCTCGCAGATAGAGTCGGCGCCCGGCTCGGTCTCGCAGGTGCGCGAGGTGGCGAGCCAGTTCCTGATGCTCGCGAAGAACCGCACCATCCCCGTCTTCCTCATCGGCCACGTCACCAAGGAGGGCTCGATTGCCGGGCCGAAGGCGCTCGAACACATCGTGGACACGGTGCTCTACTTCGAGGGTGAGCGGCACCATAACCACCGCATCGTGCGCGCGACCAAGAACCGCTTCGGAGCGGCCAACGAGCTCGGCGTCTTCGAGATGACGGGCGGGGGGCTCGTCGCCGTCGCCAACCCCTCGGAGATGTTCCTGCACGGGCGCCCCGAGAACGTCGCCGGCTCGGTCGTCTCGGCCTGCATGGAGGGGACGCGCCCGATGCTCGTCGAGGTGCAGGCGCTCGCCTCCGACTCCTCGTTGAACAACCCCGCGCGCACCGCCCAGGGCTTCGACAGGAACCGCCTCGCGCTGCTGCTCGCCGTGCTGGCGAAGCGTGTCGGGGTGGAAGGCTTGCTCAAGTCCGACGTGTTTCTCAACGTCGTCGGCGGGTTCGAGGTTGACGAGCCGGCCGCAGACCTCGGCGTCGTCGCCGCCATCGTGTCGAGCTACCGGAATCGCGTGGTTGACCCGAAGACGGTGCTCTTCGGCGAGGTGGGGCTGACGGGCGAGGTGCGCGGAGCGATGCAGGCGCAGGCGCGCGCTCGCGAGGCGCAGGCGCTCGGCTTCAAGAAGATAATCATGCCCGCGTCGAACACCGCGGGGCTCGAACGCCTGCTCGGCGTGCGCACCGTCGGCGTGCGCTCGGTCGAGGAGGCTTTGGAAGAGTTGTTTTAGAGACTAGACCTCTTGCAAAAGTCGGAAACGGCGAAGGTGTCGCCCGCTAAATTACTGGCTTTCGCATTGGGTCAACGTGACTTTTGCAAGAGGTCTACTGTGAAAACTACTCGTAAGGACGGAGATTTTAAGACGATGGCCGTGCATTTCATCCACGATTTGAAGCAGGACTCGCCGGTAAGACCTTACGCGCCGGTCGGCGCCGTGTGCGGCGCGGAGCTGCGCGAGGCGCACGAGATTGTCGCGCCCGAGTCGGAGGCGGACGTGTGCCCCGAATGCCTCTCGTGGGCGAAGCGGAACAGGTACCAGGACAGGCGCTGCGCGGTAGAAATGAGCGCCGCCGCGCCGCGCGCCGAGGCCGTGACCTCGCGGGCTTGAGCCGCCGATTTCGTCAGAGACAGACGCGTAATAAAGTGTTAATATCTCCGGCGTCATGCGGACGAACACGGTTCTCATACGGATTGTCTTCATCGGAATCCTCATCGGCGCGGGGTACCTGCTCGACCCCATCGGGCACGCCGCGCCCGGCCGCGCGACGCTGTTAGGCATCCCGACCCACTGTGTTTCGGCGCTGCTGGCGCTCGCCATCGCGGGCGTCATCATCATCTTCGAGATGCGCATCCAGCAGGCGTCTCTGAAGACGCTGATCGGCGCCGGCATCGGCTCGATGATGGGCATCGTGGGCGGCGTGCTGATCGGGTTCCTCATCAGCTACCAGGAGGCGGGCGCAGTCCACCCCTCGACCAAAGTCTTCCTGACGCTCGCGCTGGCCTTCATCATGGCCTACATCGGCCTGATGGTCGGCGCGGCGAAGGGCGACTACCTGGACCTGACGGCGCTGGGCGGCATCTTCAGCGACAAGGCCACGCGGCGCGACGTTAAAATACTCGACACCTCGGTCATCATCGACGGCCGCATCGCCGACGTGGCCGAGACCGGCTTCCTCTCCGGCACCATCGTCATCCCGCAGTTCATCCTGCGCGAGTTGCAGCAGGTCGCGGACTCGCCCGACTCGTCGAAGCGACAGAGGGGCCGGCGCGGCCTCGACATGCTCAACCGCCTCCAGTCGAACCCCTCGCTCGACATACAGGTCGTGGACACGGACTTCCCGGCCGTCAAGGAGGTAGACCTCAAGCTGCTCGAACTCTCGAAGAGCCTCGACGGCGTGGTCGTCACGAACGACTTCAACCTCAACAAGGTGGCGCAGCTCCACGGCATACAGGTCCTGAACATCAACGAGCTGGCGAACTCCCTCAAGCCCGTCGTGCTGCCCGGCGAGGCGATGCGCGTCTTCATCCTGAAGGAGGGCAAGGAGTACAACCAGGGCGTCGCGTACCTCGACGACGGGACGATGGTCGTCGTGGACAACGCGCGCCGCATGATCGGCAAGAACGCCGACATCGCCGTGACCAGCGTGCTCCAGACGACGGCCGGCAAGATGATCTTCGGGCGGCTCTGGGAGGACGCCGAGAACGGCGGCCCCGTCCAGGCGCACGCCGGCGGCGGGCAGCAGCGCCGCTCCTTCCAGCAGCGCCAGCAGCCGCAGCAGCAGCACGCCCCCGTCCGCAGCGCCGAGCCGACGGGCGAGTAGTTCTAAGTTCAAAGTTGCGAGTTCAAAGTTCCAAGTTGAAAGCTCAAAGTCGGAACCGGGTTTTAACTTTGAACTTTGAACTCGCAACTTTGAACTACTTATGAACTTCGCGATCATCGTCGCCGCCGGGCGGGGGAGCCGTGCGGGCGGCGCGCGGGCCAAGCAGTTCCGGGAAATCTCCGGCATCCCAATCATCATCCACACCCTCGCGCGCTTCGAGCTGTGCGAGACGGTGAGCGCGTCAATCGTCGTCCTGCCCGAGGGCGAGCGCGAAGAGTTTCTGTCGCTCGCGCGGGCGCACGGCCTGCGGAAAGTCTCGCGCGCGGTCGTCGTCGGCGGCGCGACGCGCGCCGAGTCGGTCTGGCGCGGCCTCGAAGCCCTCGAAGGGGAAGACGCGGGCGTGGTCGCGGTTCACGACGGCGTGCGCCCGTTCGTCACGCCGTCTGAGATAGACCGCACGGTGCGCGCCGCCGAAGAGTCGGGCGCGGCCATCCTCGCCGCCCCGGCCGTCGAGACGGTCAAAGAGGTCGAGGGCGGCCGCGTCGTCCGCACGCCCGAACGCGCAAAGCTCTGGCACGCGCAGACGCCGCAGTGCTTCCGCTACGAGCTGCTGCGCCGCGCCTACCGACAGCCCGGCGCGCTCGCGGCCGAAGTCACGGATTGCAGCGCACTCGTCGAACGGCTGGGCGAGCCCGTCCGCGTCGTCGAAGGCGGCGCGGACAACGTCAAGATAACGACCCCGCGCGACTTCGCGGTAGCCGAAGTCTTAGTCCAAAGTTACAGGTTCAAAGTTCAAAGTTAAAAACTTCGGCCTTCGACTTGTAACTTTGAACCTGTAACTTTGAACCATGTTCAGGATAGGCATCGGGAACGACACGCACAGGCTGACGGAGGGGCGGCCGCTCGTCCTCGGCGGGGTGCGGGTCGAGTCGGAGCGCGGGGCGGAGGGACACTCGGACGCGGACGCCCTCGCGCACGCGCTCACGGACGCGGTGCTCGGTGCGATGTGCGAGGGCGACATAGGCCAACACTTCCCCGACCGCGACCCGCGCTGGAAGGGCGCCGACAGCCTGCAACTGCTCGCGCGCGTGATGTGGCTGGCGAGCGAGCGCGGCTACCGCGTCGTCAACGCCGACGCGACGGTCATGATAGAGAGGCCACGCTTGCGCCCCTACGTCGAGGAGATGCGCGGGCGGCTCGCCGAGGTGCTCGGCGTCGGCGCGGACTGCGTGAGCGTCAAGGCCAAGTCGGGCGAGGGGCTCGACGCGGTCGGCGAGTGGAGGGCCGTCACGGTGCAGGCCGTCGTCCTCCTCGAACGCGTGTGAACGCCGATTCGCACGGATGAACGGGTGATGAGTCGCGCGCGCGGAGTCGCAGGGGTCAACGGGGCGGGCTTTCACTCCGAGCTTGCCGGCGAGGGTCGCCCCCGGCGCGCGGCTCGAAGTCATGGAAGGAGCGGCGCACCCGCCCAACATGGAGCGACCCGAAGAGTTCAACCGGCTCGTGACAGAGTTTATAAAGTGTTTCTAAACGGCGCCGGGTCTGAAGTCCGATGAGTATGCGGCCACAGGACATCATCCGAAAGAAGCGCGACGGCGGCGAGCTGTCGCGCGAAGAGGTCGCGTCGTTCGTGGGCGGCGTCGTGAACGGTGCCTGGGCGGACTACCAGTCGTCGGCGCTGCTGATGGCCGTCTACCTGAACGGCATGACGACGGTCGAGATGGAGGCGCTGACGCAGGCCATGCTCGGCTCGGGCGAGGTGCTCGACTTCTCGGACGTCGAGCTGCCCAAGGCGGACAAGCACTCGACGGGCGGCGTCGGCGACAAGACCTCGCTCGTCATCGCGCCGCTCGTCGCCGCGTGCGGCGTGGCGGTGCCGATGATCTCGGGGCGGGGTCTAGGGCACACGGGCGGCACGCTCGACAAGCTGGAAGCCATCCCCGGCTACCGCGTCCACCTCGACCTCTCCGAGTTCAGAAAAATTCTCGGCCGCGTCGGCTACGCGATGATGGGGCAGACCGGCGAGATAGCGCCCGCCGACAAGCGGCTCTACGCGCTGCGCGACGCGACCGAGACGGTCGAGTCCATCCCGCTCATCGTCGCCTCCATCATGTCGAAGAAGCTCGCGGCGGGACTCGGCGCCCTCGTGCTCGACGTGAAGACGGGCAGCGGCGCCTTCATGCGCGACGAGGGGCGGGCGCGCGCGCTCGCCAGGGCGCTCGTCCGCACCGGCCACTCCTGCGGCGTCCAGACCGAGGCGCTCCTGACCGACATGAGCCAGCCGCTCGGCCTCGCCGTCGGCAACGCCAACGAGGTGCAGGAGTGCATCCGCATCATGCGCGGCGAGTCGGGCGACGAGGCGCGCGACGTGCGCGAGCTTTCTCTGGAGCTGGCCGCGCGAATGGTGGCGCTCTCGGGCGCGGCCGGCTCGCACGCGGAGGCGCGTTCCAAAGTCGAGCGCGCGCTCGAATCCGGCGCGGCGCTCGAACGCTTTCGTATGAACGTCGAGGAGCAGGGCGGCGACCCGCGCGTCTGCGACGACCCCGAACGGCTCTCGGACTTGACGGTGCACGAAGTCAGGGTAGAATCCGTCCACGCGGGCTACGTCGAGGCGGTGGACGCGGCCGAGGTGGGCCGCGCGCTGGCCTCAATCGGCGGCGGCCGCGCGCGCGTCGAAGACAAGATAGACCCGGCCGTCGGCTACTCGGCACGCGCGCGCGTGGGCCAGCAGGTGAGCGCGGGCGAGCCGCTGGGGCTGCTCTACTGCCGGCCGGGCGCGAAGTCGGACGCCGCCGCCGCGCGCATCCGCGCCGCCTACACGGTGGGCGACGCGGCACCCAGCCACGTTCCCGAACTCATCAAGGAAGTAATCGCGCAATGAAGTTGAGACTGTTTCTGGCCGCCGTCCTGTCGTGCGCGCTCGTCGCGGGCGGCGCCTCCTGCCGCCGCGAGCTGCGTGCCGACGAGCGCGGCAAAATCCGCGTCGGCATCGTCTTCGACATCGGCGGCAAGGACGACCGCTCGTTCAACGCCGCCGCCTACGAGGGCGTGAAGTGCGCCGAGACGGGGCGCAAGCCCGACGGCAGCCCCTGCGACAAGCCCGCGCTCGGCGTCATGCTGCGCGACGTGGAGCCCGGCAACCCGACCTCCATCGAGCCGGCGTTACGCGCCTTCGCGGAGCGCGGCTACGACCTCATCATCGGCATCGGCTTCGCGCAGGCGCCCATCATGGAGCTGGTCGCGAAGGACTACCCCGACATCAACTTCGCCATCGTGGACGGCGTGAGCCAACTGCCGAACGTCGCCTCGCTCGTCTTCAAGGAGCACGAGGGCTCGTACCTCGTCGGGATGATCGCCGCGAAAGAGTCGAAGACGGGCGTGCTCGGCTTCATCGGCGGGATGGACATCGGGCTCATACACCGCTTCGCCAAGGGGTACGAGGAGGGGGCGAAGGCGGCGCGCCCCGACGCGCGCGTCATCGTCAACTACGTGGGCGTCACCGACTCGGCCTGGAACAACCCCGGCAAGGGCAAGGAGCTGGCGCTGTCGCAGATAGGCAAGGGCGCGGACGTAATCTTCACCGCCGCCGGCAACTCCGGCCTCGGGGCGTTCGACGCGGTCGAGCAGGCGGGGCGCGACCCCGGCGGCCGCGCCACGCGCTTCGTCATCGGCGTGGACTCGAACCAGAACGGCGTCAAGCCGGGCTTCGTCCTGACCAGCATGGTCAAGCGCGTGGACAACGCCGTCTACCAGATAGTCTCCGACGTGGTGAAGGGGCAGTTCAAGGGCGGCTTCCACGTCTACGGGCTCGAAGCCGACGGCGTCGCCTATTCGATGGACGACTTCAACCGCTCGCTCGTCAGCCCGGAAGCGATAAGGATGGCTGAAGAGGCACGACGGAAAATCATCGCCGGCGAGATTAAAGTGACCGACGCCATGACGCAGTAGCCGCGCGCGGCGTCCGCCGGCGGCGCGCGAAGTGAGCTTCGATGAAGATGACGGGCGCGAAGAATTGTCTGCTGGCCGCCCTCCTGTGCTGCGCCGCCGCGCACGGCGCGTCGGGCGTCGGGCAGACGCCGGCCTCGGGGTGCGCGCCCTCAAAGACGAGCGGGAGGCGCTACAAGGTCGTGAAGGCCATGCCGAGGCTCGGCGAAAGAATCTCGGGCTACCCGAAGTGGAAGCGCGAAATGGTCATGGCGGGCGGGGCCACCACGCGGAAGTCGTACGACGTGTGTTACGGCGGCGTCCGTTACAGCGTCGGGACCGAGCGCGAGAGCGATGTCATCAAGTGGGTCGGCACACACGACCCCGCCTTCAGGACGCCCGAAGGGCTGGCGGCCGGCGACACGCTTGAGAAGGTGCTCGCCGCGGCGAAGACCGAGGTCTCGGCCGAGCCGGGCTGGGCCTTCATAGTCTATCTGCCGTCGGGCTGGTGGGCGGCGTTCGTGCAGGGGCCTTCGATGACGGAGGGCGAGCTGCCGCCGTCGGCCGGAGTCAGCTTCTTCTTCAAGCGCGACAACTGGGTGGGGCCGCGCGCCGCGCCCACCCCCGTCCCTTAGTTCACCTTTTATGCTTGAACTCAGAGCGATAACCAAACGGTTCGGCGACGTGCTCGCCAACGACCACATCGACATCCGCGTCGAGGCGGGGACGATTCACGCCATCGTCGGCGAGAACGGGGCGGGGAAGTCCACGGCGATGCGCATCGCCTACGGCTTCTACACGGCCGACTCGGGCGAGATTCTGGTCGCAGGCGAGCCGCGCCGGATAGAGACGCCGCACGACGCCATCCGCCTCGGCATCGGCATGGTTCACCAGCACTTCATGCTGGTGGACACGATGACCGTGGCCGAGAACATCGTCCTGGGCGCGGAGCCGGGCTCCGCCGCCTCGATAGACCTGCGCGAGGCGGCGCGCGAGATACGCGCGCTCTCGGACGAGTTCCGGCTGTCGGTCGACCCCGGCGCGCTCGTCCACGACCTGTCGGTCGGGCAGCAGCAGCGCGTCGAGCTGCTGAAGGCGCTCTACCGCCGCGCGCGCCTGCTCATCCTCGACGAGCCGACGGCCGTACTCACCCCGCAGGAGGTCGAGGAGTTCTTCGCCATCCTCCGCCGGATGCGCGAGCAGGGCAAGACCGTCATCATCATCACGCACAAGCTCTCGGAGGTGCTCGCCATCTCGGACGACGTGACCGTGATGCGCGACGGCCGCGTCGTCGGCCGCGTCAGGACGGCCGAGACGAACGCGGCCGAACTCGCACGCATGATGGTCGGCCGCGACGTGCTGCTGCGCGTCGAGAAGCCGGACGCGAGGCCCGGCGAGACTGTGCTGAGCCTGAAGAATCTCTCGGTCTCGGCGGGCGGCGGCGAGCGGGGCCTCGGCGAAGTCTCCTTCGACGTGAGGGCGGGCGAGATAGTCGGCATCGCGGGCGTCGAGGGCAACGGGCAGACCGAGCTGATAGAGGCGCTGGCGGGTCTCGTCCCCGCCGCGCGGCTCGGCGGCGAGGTGCGTTTCGGCGGGCGCGACGTGACGCGCGCCGGCGCGCGCGAGCGCCTTGAGATGGGCATCGCGCACATCCCCGAGGACAGACACCGGCGGGGACTCCTGCTCGACTTCGACCTGTCGGAGAACTCCATCCTCGGGCTCCACTACCGCCCGCCGGCCGTCTCTACGGGGCCGCTCCTCGACCTCTCGGGGATACGCTCCCGCGCCCAGCAGCTCATCAGCGACTTCGACGTGCGCCCCGCCAACCCCGACCTGCCGGCGCGCTCGCTCTCGGGCGGCAACCAGCAGAAGCTCATCATCGGCCGCGAGTTCGGGCTGAGGCCCAAGCTCCTGCTCGTCTCGCAGCCGACGCGCGGCGTGGACATCGGGGCCATCGAGTTCATACACCGCAAGCTGGTCGAGCTGCGCGACGAGGGCTGCGCCATCCTGCTCGTCTCGGCCGAGCTTGAGGAGGTCACGTCGCTCGCCGACCGCCTGCTCGTCATCTACCACGGCCGCATCGTCGGCGAGGTAGACCCCAGGCACGCCACGCAGGAAGAGATCGGCCTCCTGATGACCGGGGGCGAAAGGCAGCAGTCAGTAGACGGTAGTCAGTAGTCAGTAGCGCCCCGCGTTACGGCCGCCGACGCTGAACCCGCGACGTTTCGACTCCGAAGGTTTTCTACCGACTACCGTCCACTCG
>DASWNR010000138.1:0-2417 GCA_036399155.1 Pyrinomonadaceae bacterium | reverse complement strand
GCGGTAAACGGCGAACCGCGGCGAGAAGGAGTTCGTCCTTCTCGCCGCGGTTCGCCGTTTACCGCTGACGCGCCCTTAGCTCTTACGCAGTTCGGTCAAGACCTGCTTGGCGACGGATTTGAGCGTGTCGAAGACGCCGTTGCCTTTGGAGGCGATGGCCTCGTGGACGGGCTCGTCCTTGCGGCGCAGCTCGGAGACCATCTCTTCGGCGGTGATGACGTTCGGGAGGTCGCGCTTGTTCAGTTGCAGGACGTAGGGAATCTTCGAGAGGTCGTAGCCGTTGGCCTGTAGGTTCTCCTCCAGGTTGTAGAGCGACTCGATGTTGGCGTCCATGCGCTCCTCCTGGCTGTCGGCGACGAAGACGACGCCGTCCACGCCCTTGAGGATGAGCTTGCGCGAGGCGTCGTAGAAGACCTGCCCCGGGACCGTGTAGAGGTGAAAGCGCGTCTTGAAGCCGCGCACCGTGCCCAGCTCCAGCGGCATGAAGTCGAAGAAGAGCGTCCGGTCGGTCTCGGTCGCCAGACTGATGAGCTTGCCCTTGGCCGTCGGCGCGGTCGTGTCGTAGATGTATTGCAGGTTGGTCGTCTTCCCGCACAGCCCCGGGCCGTAGTAGACGATCTTGCAGTTTATCTCTCTCGAAGCGTAGTTAATGAAAGTCATGGCACTCCAGGGACAAGTGATTAGTGACAAGTGACGGGCGATTGAGAAAGGGGGCTTTGTCTTCTCCTACCACTTATCGCCCATCACTTTTTACTAACTGAAGAGGCTGTCGATGTCGTCGTCGGTGATTTCGGCGAAGAGCGCCTCCTCGCGGTCGCGGCGCTCGGAGGCGATGCGCGCCAGCTCCTCGAAGAGCGCGGAGAGGTCGCGCGACGCCTGCTTGACGCGCAGCTTGACCAGGCCGAGGCTGGAGCGTTCGTCGAAGACCACGACCAGCAGGACGCGGCCGATGATGCAGATGTGTATGCTCTCGCGCTCGCCCTCGTGCGAGAGCGTGGGGAACTCCTTCTCGCCGATGAGCCGCGCCATGCCGCCCGTGGCGGCGACGTTGCCGGCCGCGAGCGACGCGAGGCTCGTCGTGTCCAGGTCGCCCACGTCGCCGTGCGTGGCGATCTGCTGGCCGTTCTTGTCGACGAGAAAGACCACGCGGGAGAAAGATTCGAGCCGCAGCTTGCCCAGGATGAGCTTGAGCTGCTGAAACTGCTGCTCGTGCATGATGATAGGCGTGTCTGTCATTCGTACACTGGCTCTCTATCTCTCGGGATGCGGACTGTAGGTGAGCGCCGGGGGCGGGAGTTCCGGGCGACGGCCGAAGAGCTTAAATGAAGAGTTCAGGGGCTTTGTCTCTCGGCTTGGGCGTCTTCGTGTGTGCCGGCCGGGGGCTGTCCGCAGAAGCCGCGGCGGCACCTCAAGGACTCTAGCATATGGCCAAAGATGACTTCAATAGTTTTTCTTGGGCCACAATTGTTTAACCCACGAGAAGACGCTCATAACGCCCGCAAATCCTACTTCCCCGTTGATTTAGGCGCTTTCGTGTGTTAAGCTGCTGGAGGTCGGCGGCTTCCCCGTCGAAGGGGAAGCGTTCTCTGAAAAGCGAGTGCTTCGCATGAGCGATCCAGTCATCAAGGGTGCAAAAAGAAGCTCCTCCCGCCCTGCACCGCAAGCTGCGCCAAAGTCGCCGGCCAAGAGCCGGAAACTGACGGCCGCCGCCGCGAAGCCCAAGCCCAAACGTGCGGCGGCCGAGAAGGCGCCCGTGCGCAAGGCCGCCCCCGCGAAGTCTTCGCCCGCATCCAAGTCGTCCAAAACGTCGCGCCCGGCCGCCAAACAGGCCCCGGCTCCGAAGCCCTCGAAGCGCCCGGCCCCAAAGCCCGCGCCCGCGAAAAAGGCCGCCCCACCCGCCAGGAAGGGCGCGCCGCCGCCGAAGTCTCAGCCCGCCAAAGACATTCCGTCTAAAGCGTCCAAAGCCGCCGCGTCAAAGGCCGCCCCGGCGGCGAAGCCCGCTCCCAGGCACGCGCCCACGCCGCCGCGCCAGCCCTCGCGCGACGAGGCCGCCGCCCTTAAAGCCTTCGAGCGCGCTCACAAAGATTTCACGCGCGGGAACTTCGCGGCAGCGCGCGAGCATTTCCGCGCGCTCGTCGAGCAGCACGCGGGCGTCTCCGAGGTCGCGGCTCGCGCGCGCACCTACCTCAACATCGCCGAGACGCGCCTGCGCACGGAGGCGGCGCTCCCGCGCGACCCCGACTCGCTCTACGACCGGGGCGTCATCGAGCTGAACCGCGGCGACTTCGTCGCGGCGCAGGAGCTTTTCGAGCGCGCGCTCAAGCGCGACCCCGACGCCGCCGACACGCATTACGCGCTCGCAGCCGCACGCGCGCGGCTCGGCGCGGTCGAGTCGGCGCTCCAGGCCCTGGAGCGCG
>DASWNR010000137.1:0-5305 GCA_036399155.1 Pyrinomonadaceae bacterium | reverse complement strand
TTGCCGAGCAGATGCGTTAGCGTGCCACAATGAAGCAGGACTTCGGCATCTACGGCGGGTGACAGAGTCCTTACCGGCGGCCTCTGCCCAATACCTAACCACAACTCGCCTAGCGCCTCTTGTGCCGTCTCATACTGTCCCTTGTGGATGAGGTCTGACGCCACACGGCAGCGTAATAGAACGCGCTCGTTCTCGGTTAGGTTATCTAGTTCCTTCAACCGTTCGTCTGCTAAATTCATGTGAGGCAAGCCTTTCTTTGCGTTGACAAATTTTTGTCGGACGCAACAAAGCCGCCGTGCCTCAACAGGATACGGCGGCCACTCTGGTTAACTTCCATCACCTTGAAAGGGAAAGCGATGCGTAAAGCTCTAGGAGTCTCCTTACTAGTTCTGCTTCTGTCCGGCTCGGCTAATGCGGGTCTCATACCGAACGAAACACCCGCGCCGCCACCGCCCGCGCCCGCCGTTCAACAGACGACAGACACCGCGCAAGAGCCGTCAGCGCCCGGCGAGATACCGAACCTTGCGCCCGACAGCCTGACGCAGACCGCTTTAGACTTGCTCGCGGTTCTGTCGTCGCTGCTCTAAGCCGCACGCCATTTCGGATGGGGCAAGCTGCCTAGTGGCGGCTAGGTAGTAGTGTGCCTGTGCTTTCGTGAGAGTCTGAAACGTTCGTAGAGGCGACGCCCACGGGCGGGAGATTAACCCCCTGCCGATTTTATTGCAACAGAATTTTACGCCCCGCTCCAAACAACGACGACGAGCGACCCGCACAAGGACGCCCGTAATCAGGAACAGACAGACAGATAACTCCTATGGGGTCGTCTGTCTGTCGTATATTGTATGCTGTGGCAGGATGTGAGTATGGCGAAAGAGGACATGCGGACAACGCTAGAGGTTGCTGCACGGCTAGGCGTCACCGTGTGGCGCGTAAAGGCCGAAGAAAGGCAACGAAGACGCAAAAGTAGGCGCTGTTGTGTGTGAATGTGTGTGTGAATGGAAAAGGGCGCTTATGCAGCGCCCGCAGGTGGTTGATTCAGTTAATGCACCCGGCATGACTCGAACATGCGACCTTCTGATTCGTAGTCAGACGCTCTATCCAACTGAGCTACGGGTGCGTTTTCTCGGTGAAGAGAAGTTAAGAATATAAGGGCCGGGCGGGGGAGTGTCAAGCGGGGTGGGGTGCGCCGTCCGGGCAGGAAAAGCCGGTGTGTTTTTAGCGCGCGTAGTAACCGGGGCGGGAGCGCGCGATGGCGTCGGCGCGGGTGACTTCGATGGTGATTGCGCGCCACTGGCCGTCGCGCGCGCGGGCGTTCGAGGACTGGTAGGCGAGGCTGTAGAGCGTGCGCATCTCGGCGGCGACCTCCGCGTAGAGCCGCCCCATGTCTTCGAGCCGGCGTATCTCGTGGAGCCGGCCGCCCGTGCGGTCGGCGAGCGTCTGCATGCGCGTGCGCGCCGAGGCGTAGATGGCCGACTGCTGCGGCGTGAACGGGAGCAGCTTCTTCGGGTCGGCCGAGGGGAGCGCGAGCGGGTAGACCGTCACGCCCAGGCGGTCGGCCGCGTCGAGCACCGAGCGCAGCGCGGCGCTCTCGTCGGGCTTGACCGTGGCGACCGCCTCGTCGCCCGTCGTGGCCTGCGCGCTGGTGCGGCCGTCGAGCACGCGCTCGCCCGTGTCGAGCCCGTCGGTGAGGACGACGACGGCCTTGCGCCGCTTGCCCTCCTTCGCAAGCTCCGACAGCGAGTGGCTGAGCGCCTTGTAGAGCCCCGTCTGCCCCCTGCCCTTCGCCTCGTTGATGGCGAAGGCGACCTTGCGCCGGTCGGCGGTGAACGGCTGGAGCGTCTGCACCTTGTCGTTGAAGGCGATGACCTGGACGCGGTCTTCCGGCCCGAGCGCGTCGATGAAGCGCAGCGCCGACTGCTTGAGCGTCGGGCGGAAGTTGATCGTCGAGCCCGACATGTCGAGGAGCAGGACGAGGCTGAAGGGCGCGGCGGCCGGCTCGAAGCTGACGACCGACTGGCGGACGCCGTCCTCGTAGACCGCGAAGTCGTTCTGCGTGAGGTTGGTGACGGCCTGCCCCTTGCGGTCGGCGACGCCGACGTTGAGGATGACCAGGTTGGTGCTGGTGCGGACGACGTCGGGCTCGTCCTGCGTTTGCGCGCGCGCGCCGGCCGCGAGGCAGAGCAGGGCGGCGAGGGCGCAGGCGATTTTTCGAGAATTGTGCCGGAAAATGTTGAAAAAGGTCATCGCTCGAACACGCTCGGTGCCCGCATAGTATGCGCAAGCGCGGCGCTTTTGCGCAAGCGCGGGCGCTGGGTCCCGGCGGCAGTGGCTTGGGTGCGTCGGCCGCGCCGCGAGTTGCCAGAGGGCAGACCGAGTGCGTGAAGCGAACGGGGCGCGTGGCGGGAGAATGAGTTGACAGGGGTGGACGGGATTGGCGGGATGAGAAGAGTTAGAGATTTCAAATTTGAAATCTTAAATCCGAATCCTGTTCGTCCTGTCCACCCCGTGAATTTCACCTTCCGGCGCGTGCGCGCACGCGGCGCGGGGCGGGCGCTTCGCGCTCCGCGTCGTCCGAGACGACGGGGGCGGGGAAGGGGACGGGCGCCGGGGTGCGCGAGGGCGTGCGGCGCGTGCGGCGCGCCTCCGTGCGCTCGGCCTCGACCGCCGCGACGCGCTTGGCCTTGTCGATGCGCTTGCGCGGCACGAGCTGGTAGCGCAGCTCCATCTCCTGCGAGACGCGGTAGATGTTCTTCGCCTTCTGCCCGCGCTCGGCGCGCTTGAGCACCTCGTTGGTCTCCAGCAGTTCGGCGCGGTCTTCCTTGTCGATCCAGATGTAAAGGGCGTCGGCCATCTCTCTTAAAACCTCCAGGCGTATCAGCTTGCGCATCTCCTCCGGCCGTGCGACCGGCCGGATGTGCGCGAGCGTCGAATCAGTCTGCGCCGCGTCGGGCGCGTGCCCGCCCTGCCCGCGGCGCGAGTCGTAATAGTCCGCGACGAGCGCGTCCACCTCCGCGCGGCGCTCGTCGTAGAAGAGCGCGAAGTCGTTGCAGCGCGTCCGGTAGACGCAGCTCACCGAGCAGACGAGCGCGTCCTTAAAATGTCCGTAGCGGTTGCAGTAGAGTTTCAGACGCATCGCTTCACACCGCACGCCCGCCGGGCTTGAAGACCCGGCGGGTTCTTTCGGCAGGCGCTGAATAATATACCACGCGCGTGCCACGCGTGCAACGCGCGTTTGCGCGTGAAACGAGGGCGCGGACTTTTTTCGGCTCGAAAAATCTTTTCGCCCGGACGTGGGCGGGCGTATAATTCGCGCCGTCCGAAGGCGTTTGTGACTCGACTCACGGGGTTCGCCGCCAAGTCCCTCCTGAGTGTCTCCCTTAAACTACGCCGCCGCCGGCAGCGGCGTCCTCTGGGCGTGAAGGGGGCCGAAAAATCTTGTACAGGCCGAACTTCTGTTGCGAGTGCGGCGAGAGGGTCGTGCGCGCGCGCTGGCGCGTGTGGACGACGCGGCGCTTCTGCCGCGGGTGCGTGCGGCGCTTCCGGCGCGGGCGTCTGGGCGGGGCGTTGGTGCTCGCGTGCGCGCTCTTCGGGCCGGGCTTTCTGCTCGGCCGACTGCTCAGGCCGCCGCCCCCGCCGCTCGTACTTGAGAGCGGGGGCGCGGGGCTCGCGCCGCCCCCGGTCGAGGCGGCGCGCGGCGCGGGCGAAGCGCGCGGGGGCGAGTCGGCGAAGCCCGAGCCGGCGTACGGGCCGGACGGGACGGCGAGCGAGCGTCCGACCGACCCGGCGGAAGTCGTCTACGTCTGCGGCGCGCGGACGAAGAAGGGGACGCCCTGTCAGCGTCGCGTGCGCGGCCCCGGCCGCTGCTGGCAGCACCGCGGGATGAACGCGATCCTGCCGCCCTCCAAGCTCGTCGTCCCGGGATGAGGGGGCTGCTAAAACGGTTGTCGAGACGCAGACGTAAAGAGGCGGGGCTCTCGTCATCGAGTTCGATGATGAGAGCCCCGCCGTTTTTATCTCTCGCCGTTGACTTCTATTCCGGCTGGGTGGCGGAGGAGACCTTTGTGCCGTCGCCGGGCGTGCCGTTGAGGCCGCGGTTGACGAGCACGCGCACCTCCGCGCGGCGGTTCTCGGCGCGCTCGTCGCGCGTCTTGTTCTCGTTGAGCGGGTTAAGCGCGCCGTAGCCGAACGGCGTCAGGATGCGGCGCAGCGGAATCTGGTGGTTCTCGACGAGGTAGCGCACGACCGACTCGGCGCGCTGCTCGCTCAGGCGGCGGTTGACGTTCTTGTCGCGCGACTCGTAGGCGTAGCCGGTCACCTCGATCACGAAGCCCCTGGCGTTCTTCGCGAACTGCGCGACCTGGTCGAGCGAGGTCTTGGCCTCGGGCGTCAGCACCGCGCTGCGGAGTTTGAAGTTGACGTTGATGCTCTGCTCGGGCGTGTAGTCGTCGATGGAGTTGATGCGCTCGTTGGCGACTTGGACGCCCTGGACGGCGCGGTCGGCCTGCTCCTGCGCGGCGACGGCGCCGCCGGCGGCGGCGTTCGAGACGGCGGCCAGCTCTTCGAGCTGACCCGACATCCGCTGCGCGTTCTGCTCGGTCTCGGCGAGGCGACCCTCGGCCGTGCCGACGCGGCTCTCGACGGGGACGATGTTGGCTTCGAGCGTGCGCGCGGCGCGCAGGTCGGCGTCGGTGAAGCGAACCTTCTCGGCGACGAGGTTGCCCGAGGCGTCGCCGCGCCCCTCGACCTCGACGTGGAGGCCGCGCGTGACGGACGTGAGCGCGTACTTCGTCCCGCCGCCCAGGAACCCGCCCTTGGTCTTGACGCTGGTGCGGTCGTTGAGGACGACGGTCTGCTGCGCGCCGGTCACGTCGTCCTGCACGACGATGGAGTCGGCGCCGCGGCGGACGACCGCGCCGCGCAGCTTCGCCTTCTGACCCGAGGCGACGCTGGCGGTGCGCGCGCCCGTCTGCGTGTTCGACTGTTGCGCGAGCGCCGCGGGCGCGAGCGCCAACGCGAGCGCCGAGGCCGCCACGAAGGTGCGTAATGTCATCGAAGTCTTCATGATTTTATCCCTCTCCCTCTAATGCCGGAATCGTGATTCACTGCTGACCTTCTTGACAACGGCGTGAGTCCTACGGCGAGGCGCTTTACAGACACGTGTCGGGTTGTCGGGGCAGTGACTTTTGTTCGCAGAGACGATAAGCGGAAACCCGCCCGCCGTTGGTTGCAAACGCCTTGCGACTCGATTGTAAAAGGGAGTAGACGGTGGGTCGTAGATAAAAAAACGGGCGGCGCGTCCCGGTTG
>DASWNR010000136.1:0-8987 GCA_036399155.1 Pyrinomonadaceae bacterium | reverse complement strand
CGCCACCTTGAAGCCCGTCACCTCGTTCGCCATCGACGCGTCCGCGCCGAGGACGACAGCCGTCACCTCCTGCCCCGTAGACGCGCCCAACTGCTGCGCCGCCGCGACGGCCTCGAACGAGACTTTGTTGATGGCACCCTGCCGGTGCTCGACGAAGACGAGGATTCCGTTACTCATGATTAGCTTTTGGCTGTTAGCTCTTAGCTTTTAGCCAACCCCTTAACTATCAGACCGTCCACCGCCGGCGGTTGCCTGCCGGCAAAAACCCAAAGCTAAAAGCCAACAGCTAATAGCTCTCAAATCACTCTCGCTTCGTTGCGGAGCTTTTCGGCGAGCTGCGCCGCGCCACGCTTGGCGTCCCCGTCGCCGAGGAACTGGGTCTGCTTCTGCTTGAGCGGGAGGTAGATTCGCTCGACGGTCTGGAACTCGCCCTCGCCGGCGGCGATTGCGGGCTGGACTTCGCGAATCTCCTTCTTCTTCGCGGCCATGATGCCCTTGAGCGTGGCGTAGCGAATCTGGCTGATGCCCGACTGGATGGTCAAAAGCGCCGGCGTCTGCATCGTGTACCACTGATACCAGCCGCTCTCAAGCTCGCGCTTGACCCGCAACTGCTCGCCCGAGTAGTCCACCTCGATGACGATGGTCGCGTGCGGCAGCCCCAGCAGCTCGGCGACGATGACGCCCGTCTGGCCGTAGCCCTGGTCGTCCGTCTGTAGCCCCGCCATGACGAGGTCGGGCGACTCGCCGCGAACCGCCTCGGCCAGCACCTTCGCCGTGGCGAACGGCCCGGCCTGCCCGAAGTCGTCAGCCACGACGTGAATCGCGCGGTCGGCGCCGCGCGCGAGCGCGTCCTTGATGACCGCCTTGGCGCGCTGCGGCCCGAGGCTGGCGACGACGACTTCGCCGCCCTTCTTCTCCCTGAGTCGCAGCGCCTCTTCCAAAGCGTAGCCGTCCGACTCGTTCACCTCGAAGGAGAGGTCGCCCTCCTCCACCCACTTCCCGTCGGCGCGGACGCGCAGGATGGCGTCCTTGTTCGGGACCTGCTTCATTAAGACGACGATTTTCATAAATAGCTGTTGGCCGTTAGCTGTCGGCTGTTAGCTTGCGGCCTTGACGGAAACCGCTCGGGTCTCCGGTTCGGCTAAAAGCTAAAAGCCAGAAGCTAACAGCTATTCCTCATAGCGTTTGAAGAGCAGCGCGGCGTTGGTGCCGCCGAAGCCGAAGCTGTTCGAGAGCGCGTAGTCTATGCGTGCCTCGCGCGGCTCGTTCGGGACGTAGTCGAGGTCGCACTCGGGGTCCGGGTTGACGTAGTTGATGGTCGGGGGCAGTTTGCCCTCGGTGATGGCGAGCACGGAGAAGACCGCCTCGATGCCGCCGGCCGCGCCGAGCAGGTGCCCGGTCATCGACTTGGTCGAGCTGACCGCCAGTTTGTAGGCGTGCTCGCCGAAGGTCTTCTTGATGGCAAGCGTCTCGAACTTGTCGTTGTAGGGGGTGGAGGTGCCGTGCGCGTTGACGTAGCCGACCTGCTCGGGCCGCACGCCCGCGTCCTTCATCGCCATCGTCATGACGCGCACCGCGCCCGAGGCGGTCTCGTCGGGCATCGTGATGTGGAAGGCGTCGGCCGTCATGCCGTAGCCGACGACCTCGGCGTGAATCTTCGCGCCCCGCGCCTTCGCGAACTCAAGCTCTTCGAGAATCATCAGCCCCGCGCCCTCGCCGATGATGAAGCCGTCGCGGTCGCGCTCGAAGGGCCTTGAGGCGTGCTCCGGGTCGTCGTTGCGCGTCGAGAGCGCGCGCATCGCGGCGAAGCCCGCCACCGACATCGGCGTGATGGCCGACTCGGCGCCGCCGCAGATCATCACGTCGGCGTCGCCGCGCTGGATGATTTTAAATGAGTCGCCGATGGCGTGCGCGCCCGCCGAGCAGGCCGTGGCCGTCGCCGAGTTCGGCCCCTTCGCGCCGAAGCGGATTGAGACTTGGCCCGCGGCGAGGTTGACGATGGCCGAGGGGATGAAGAAGGGCGAGACGCGGTGCGGGCCTTCGTCGAGGAGCTTCGAGTGCTCGCGCTCGATGGCCCAGAAGTCGCCGATGCCGCTGCTGATGTAGGTGCCGGCGCGGTAGGCCACCTCGTCGCCGTAGCGGTCGGCGAGCTTCTGCCCGCGCTCGACCAGCCCCGAGGCGTAGATGGCCTCGTCGGCGGCGGCGACGGCGAAGTGGATGAAGGCGCCCATCTTGCGCGCCTCCTTCTTCTCGATGTACTTGAGCGGGTCGAAGTTCCTGACCTCGGCGCCGATCTTGACCGAGAACTTCGAGGTGTCGAACTTCTCGATGTAGCCGACCCCGCTGCGCCCGGACATGAGAGAGCCCCAGGTCTCCGCGACGCTGTTCCCGCAGGGCGTGACGAGGCCCAGGCCCGTTACCACTACGCGACGTTTCAAAGCTTCTGCTCCTCCGAAGGAGTGACGGACGGCGCCGGCCCTTTGCGGGGCCGCGCGCGCCCCCGCGTGACGGTTCGCGCAGGGGCGGGTCGGCCGCGCACTAGCCCGGCGCGGCCGTCTGCCGCGCCGGGGGCGATTCAAGGCCCCGCGGCGCGTCGCTCAAAGTCCGAAGCGGCTACTTGCCCTTCGCCTGGTGCTGGTCGATGTAGTTGTATGCGTCGCGGACGCTCTGAATCTTCTCGGCGTCCTCGTCGGGGATTTCGATGCCGAACTCCTCCTCGAAGCGCATGACGAGTTCGACCGTGTCGAGCGAGTCGGCGCCGAGGTCGTCGATGAAACGCGCGTTCGGCGTGACCTCGTTCTCGTCCACGCCCAGCTCGTCGATGATGATCTGCTTAACCTTATTCTCGATCTCCTGATCGGCCATTATTCCTGCTCCTCTGCGTCTGAAATTGAAAACCCGAAAACTTACGCGCCGGCCGCGCCCTGACCCTGCCCGCCGCCGGCGGCGCCCGCGAGTGCCGCGCGCGCCGCGTCCAGGGTGGCGGCGTCCTCGACGTTGAGCCCGCGCGCCTGCGGCGCGGTCTGGCGGACGAGGCCGGTCAGGACTTTGCCCGGGCCGACCTCGACGAAAGTGTCCACGCCCTCGCGCGACAGAAGCTCGACCGACTCGCGCCAGCGGACGGGCGAAGAGACCTGTCGCACCAGCGAGGCGCGCGCCTCCGAGCCGGTGCGTATGACCGCCGCGTCCACGTTCGTCACCAGCGGCACGGCAAGGTCTTTGAACTCGACCGCATCCAGATCGGCCGACAGCCGCTCCTGCGCCGGAAGCATCAGCGCGCAGTGGAACGGCGCGCTCACCTTCAGCGGGATGGCGCGTTTCGCGCCGCGCTCCTTCAGGATGGGGATGGCGCGCTCGACCGCCGCGGCGCTCCCGGCGATGACGATCTGGCCGGGCGAGTTGACGTTCGCGGGGCCGCAAATCTCGCCCTCGCGCGCGGCCTCCTTGCAGACGGCCTCGACCGTCTCAAGGTCGGCGCCGAGCACGGCGGCCATCGCGCCCGCGCCGACGGGGACGGCCTCCTGCATGTAGCGGCCGCGCTTGCGGACGACCGTCAACGCTTCCCGCAACGAGAGCGCGCCGGCCGCCACCAGCGCCGAATACTCGCCGAGGCTGTGCCCCGCCACGAAGTCGGGGCGCGGCAGCCCCTCGGCTTCGGCCGCGCGCAGCACCGCGATTGAGGTCGCCAGAATCGCCGGCTGGGTGTTCTCCGTCAACTGCAACTCTTCGGCCGGCCCCTCGAAGCACAGGCGCGAGAGCCGAACGCCGAGCGCGTCGTCGGCCTCCTCGAAGACCGCGCGCGAGGCCGCGTACCGCTCGGCAAGCTCGCGCCCCATGCCCGGCGCCTGCGAGCCCTGTCCCGGAAAGATGAAAGCCAGTGACATAAATAAAGCTTTTAGCTATTGGCTGTTGGCTTTTAGCTTTCGTGCTTTCCTGCCGGCGCTCATGGCCTCGGTTTGGCTAACGGCTAAGGGCCAACAGCTAATAGCTCCCCTACCATTTAATCAGCGCGCCGCCCCACGTGACGCCGCCGCCGAAGGAGGCGAGCAGCACGAGGTCGCCCTCCGAGACCTTGCCCTTCTCGATGCACTCGTCGAGCGCGATGGGGACGGAGGCCGAGGAGGTGTTGCCGTGGTACGCGATGTTCGAGTAGACGATGGACGAGTCCACGTTGAGCCTCGACGCCACAGCGTCCGTGATGCGCTGGTTCGCCTGGTGCGGGATGAACAGCTTCACGTCGTCGGCCTTGTACCCGGCCTCGTTCAGGACTTCGAGCGAGACGTCGGCCATCGAGCGCACCGCGATCTTGAAAAGCTCGTTCCCCTTCATCTTGAAGTAGTGAAGCCCCTGCGAGAGCGTGTCGGCGGTCGGCTTGATGCGCGTGCCCCCGCCGGGCGAGTAGAGATGCTCGGCGTAGCGGCCGTCGGAGTAGATTCTCGTCGAGAGGATGCCGCGGTCGCCCTCGGCGGGGCCCAAAACGGCCGCGCCCGCGCCGTCGCCGAAGAGGATGCAGGTCGAGCGGTCTGTGAAGTCAACGTAACGCGACAGAACCTCCGCGCCGATGACGAGCGCGTAGCGCGTCTGCCCCGTGCGAATCATCTTGTCTGCGAGCGTCAGCCCGTAGAGGAAGCCCGAGCAGGCGGCGACGAGGTCGAAGGCGGCGGCGCGGTTCGCGCCAAGCTCCGCCTGGATGAGACAGCCCGTGGACGGAAGAATCTGGTCGGGCGAGACCGTGGCGCAGATGACGAGCCCGAGGTCGATGGGGTCGATGCGCGCGCGCTCGATGGCCTTGCGTGCGGCGGCGACGGCGAACATCGAGGTGTACTCGCTCTCCGACGCGCGGTGGCGCTCCTTGATGCCGGTCCGCGAGGTGATCCACTCGTCCGAGGTCTCGACCATCCTTTCGAGGTCGGCGTTGGTCAGGATGCCTTCCGGGTAGGCGCGCCCCGTGCCGAGAATTGCCGCTCTCACGTCTGCCATCAGCCTGCCTGCTTTCCTTAGAATCTAAAGATTTCCTGAGAACATAACACAAAGGCGCGGGGGCGCTAAGCGCGCCTCACTCCGCGGCCGCGCGCCGGGCGCCCGACTCGCGCGCGTTCGTCTCGGCGATGCCGCGCTCGATGCGCTCCTGCGCGCCGTGCTCGGAAAACTCCTTCACGTTGCGGATGGCGTTGCGGATGGCGCGCGCGTTCGAGCTGCCGTGGCCGACGACGACTATCCGTCGCACGCCGAGCAGCGGCGCGCCGCCGTACTCGGCGTAGTCGAGCCGCTTCTTCAAATTCTGGAAGGCGGGGCGGGCCAGCACCGCGCCCGTCTTCGTGATGACCGACGCCGAAAGCTCGCGCTTGATGAGCGAGATGACCGCGTCCTGCAACCCCTCCGAGAGCTTCAGGATGACGTTGCCCGTGAAGCCGTCGGTGACGATCACGTCCACCTCGCCCGAGAAAACGTCGCGCCCCTCGACGTTGCCGACGAAGTTCAAACTCTGCAAGTCGCGCATCAGCGGGAAGGCTTCCTTGGTCAGGTCGTTGCCCTTGGCCTCCTCCTCGCCGATGCTCATCAGGCCGACCGCCGGCCGCTCCGTCCCCAGAACCGAGCGCGAATAAGCGTCGCCCATGATAGCAAACTGGGCCATGTGGTGCGCCTTGCACTCGGCGTTGGCGCCCACGTCGAGGAGCATCGTCGGCCGGCCCGACTTGGTCGGCAGAAGCGCCGCCAGCGCCGGCCGGTCGACGCCGGGCAGCATCCCGATGACCATCTTGGCCGTCGCCATCGCCGCGCCGGTGTTGCCCGCCGAGACGAAGCCGTCGGCCTGTCCGTCGGCAACAATTCGCGCGCCCACGCGCATCGAGCTTTTGCGCTTGCGCCGGACGGCCGTCGCCACAGCCTCGTCCATCCCGATGAACTCCGCGGCCTCGACGAACCAGATGCCCTTGTCGCCGTCCCTGCGCCAGCGGCACCGGCGGAGTTCCTTCTCCACCACCTCGCGCTGGCCGACGAGGACGACGCCGACGCCGAAGTCCCGCGCGGCGGCGAGCGCGCCGTCGATCTCCGGGTGCGGCGCGCCGTCGCTGCCCATCGCATCGACCACGACCCTGCCGGTCAGTTTGGCTTGACTCATCAGACGGGAGTCTCAAAGTCACGGGCGCGCGCCCGCGCGCTCAGACCTCCTGCTCGACCTTGACCACCTGGCGGCCGTTGTAGAAGCCGCACTTCGCGCAGACGCGGTGCGGCATGCGCGGCTCCTGGCAGTTCTCGCAGAGCACGGTCTGCGGCGCGCGCAGGGCGTCGTGTGCGCGGCGCTGGCGCGTGCGCGACTTCGAGTGGCGTCGTTTCGGATTAGGCATTTTATAACTCCTCTTGAATGGTGAACGTTAAAAGTAAATGGTGATTCGAGTCCCTCTCGTGCCCCTTCATGTTAGAGCGGCGGCGCGTGCCCTTACCTATTCACCATTGCTTCCCTTCTTCAAATCGGCGAGCGCGGCCCAGCGCGGGTCGACCTCGGCCTGCGCGCAGGAGCAGTGTCCTTCGTTCAGGTTCGCCCCGCACTTCTGGCAGAGCCCCTTGCAGTCCTCTCGGCACAGGTGGCGCGACGGGAGCGCGAGCAGAATCTGCTCGCGCACCAGATCGTCCAGGTCGACCGCGTCGCCCTCGTAGGCCGAGAGCACGAGGTCTTCCGGCGTCAGCTCGACGTTCTCGGCCTTCACGGCCTCGACCGCCTGCGGGATGAAGGAGGTGTCGAACTCGACCGCGAGCGGCTTGCGCTCCGGCGCGGCGCAACGGTCGCACAGCAGCTCGACCTTGGCCCTGATTTCGCCGCGCAGCCGCACCTCCTCGCCCTTGCGCGTCGCGACGCCGCTGACGGCCGCCTCGGAGACGACGCTCGCGCCCTCCTCTTCGAGATCCATCTCGTCCGGCCCGTACCTGTGCTCGAAGGGCGTGGCCGCCGCCGTCAGATTTTCAACCCCTATCTGCATGACTCGCTCCCCCCGGTCAGGTGCGGCGCCTCGGGCGCGCTCGGCGCAAAAGTTGCAATTATAACGGCCAAAACGAAAGTGTCAACGCGCCACGCCCTTCCCGAGCGCGTCTTCCAGAAGCGCCGATGCCAAACGGGGCTCGCCGCCCGTCAGGAGACGCGCGCGCCTGCGCCCCGCCGGCCCGAAGAGCGAGGGCGGCGCGGCCGACTCCGCCTTCGACGGGTCTTCGCGCGCCTCGCGGTAGCCCGGCGCATCGGGTTCGAGCGCGGCGGCCGTCTCGAAAGCCTCGGACGCCCCCGCGCTCTCGCCGAGCCGCAGGCGTACGAGCCCGAGCAGGTAGAAGGCCGCGGCGAAGCTTCCGTCCGACCCGACGGCCTTCGTCAGGTGTCGGAGCGCCGTGCGCTCGCGCCCGAGTTGGAAGTTGGCGAGCCCCAGAAGGTACTGCGCCTCGGGGCCGGGGCGCGCCGCCTGCGCGAGCTTGAACTCGGCGAGCGCGGTTTTCCAGTCCGACTCGGCGGCCGACAGGCGTCCGAGCGCACAGTGCGCGGCGAAGGAGGGCCCGAGCGCGGCCGCGGCCTCGCGCAGAAGCTCGCGCGCCCTCGCGGCGTCGCCCTCGTCGGCGCAGGCGAGCCCGAGCAGGAGCCGCAGACGCGCGTCCCCGGGTTCGGCGCCGAGCGCGCGCTCGAAGTAGTCGCGCGCAGGGGCGGGACGCCCCTTGAGCAGGAGTTGCTCGCCGAGGAAGGCGTTGAGCGGCGCGTTGTCGCGCGCGAGCGCCGCCGCGCGTTCGAGTCCGCGCAGGCCCGCCGCTCCGCGCCCCTTCTCCAACGCCTCGAAGCCATCGCGCACCAGCCGCCCGAAGGGCTCGGCATCGCCGCCCGCGTAGCGCGCCAGCACGTCATCGCGCAGCCCCTCGTAGGGGGACGCCGGGCCGTCCGCCTTCTGCCGCCGCTCGCGCCAGAGCGTCGCCAGCCTCTTCGGGTCGATGACGCCGGCCTCGCCGAGCACAGTGATGAGCGTGTCGAGTAGCTCGTGGTCGAAGTAGGCCGAGCGCGACTGCTTGAGCATCAGCTCGGCCATCCTCTCAAGCTTGTCGATGACGCGCGAGATGTTGTTCTCGATGGCGGTGACGCGCTCAAGCAGGTGCTCCTCCATCCCGCCGCCCGTCCCGCGCCCCTCGAAGCGCGCGGCCGACGGCTCGACCAGCAGCATCAGGCGCGTCCCGCACCGGCCGCACAGATCCTCGCCCATGTCGTTCGGCGACTTGCAGCGCTGGCAGAAGATTTTCCCGCGTACGTTCGACATAACAGCAAAACGCCCGGGCCGGCGGCCGCGACTCCATCTTCGCGCGCCGGCCCGGGCGAACCCCGGCCTTAATACTCGTAGAAGCCCCGGCCGCTCTTGCGCCCGAGCCAGCCCGCGTCCACGTACTTTTTGAGCAGCGGGCACGGGCGGTACTTCGGGTCGCCGAGTTCGGTGTGGAGCACGTTCAGGATGGCGAGGCACACGTCGAGCCCGATGAAGTCCGCGAGCGTGAGCGGCCCCATCGGGTGGTTCATCCCGAGCTTCATGATGCCGTCGATGGACTCGCGCGTGGCGACGTTCTCGTAGAGCGCGAAGACCGCCTCGTTGATCATCGGCATCAGCACGCGGTTCGAGACGAAGCCGGGCGAGTCGTTGCACTCCAAAGCGGTCTTGCCCATCTTCTCGGTCAGCTCGCGCGTGCGCGCCCAGGTCTCGTCCGACGTGGCGATGCCGCGTATGACCTCGACCAGCTTCATCACCGGCACGGGGTTCATGAAGTGCATCCCGATGACCTTGTCGGGCCGCCGCGTGGCCGCGCCGAGCTTCGTGATGGAGATGGACGAGGTGTTCGACGCGAGGACGGCTTCGGGGCCGCACACCCCGTCGAGCGCGCGGAAGACTTCGCGCTTGGCGTCGAGGCTCTCGGTGATGGCCTCGACGACGAAGGCCGCGCCCGCCAGCTCCGACAGCTCGGTCGTCGTCCGTATG
>DASWNR010000135.1:0-20198 GCA_036399155.1 Pyrinomonadaceae bacterium | reverse complement strand
CGGAGCCGGGACGGCGTTCGATGATCATTTCGCGGATAGTGTCGGACATGTCGAGAAGCTCATGTATCGCCGTTCGCCCGCGGTAGCCGGTGTGGTTGCAGGCGTCGCAGCCGACGCTCATGTAGAACGTGCGGTGGCCGTGCTCGTTGGGGCGGAGCCCCGACTCCATCAACTCCTCGTCCGACGGCTGGTACGGGCGCTTGCAGACCGCGCAGAGCATGCGCGTCAGCCGCTGCGCCAGCACGCAGTTCAAAGACGAGACGAAGTTGTACGGCTCGACGCCCATGTTGAGGAAGCGCCCGATGACGTCGATGACGTTGTTGGCGTGGACGGTCGTGAAGACGAGGTGGCCTGTGAGCGCCGACTGGATGGCGATCTGCGCCGTCTCGTTGTCGCGGATTTCGCCGACCATGATCTTGTCGGGGTCGTGGCGCAGTATGGAGCGCAGGCCGCGCGCGAACGTCAGCCCCTTCTTCTCGTTGACCGGAATCTGCGTGACGCCGTGGAGCTGGTACTCGACGGGGTCTTCGATGGTGATGATCTTGTCTTCCTCGTTCCGAATCTCGTTCAGCCCCGCGTACAGAGTAGTCGTCTTGCCCGAGCCGGTGGGGCCCGTCACGAGCACCATGCCGTAGGGCTCCGCGATGTAGCGGCGGAAGTCGCGCAGGTCGCGCGGGAGGAAGCCGACCACGTCCAGCGTCAGGTTGCGGAACTGCTCGTTAATCTGCTCCTTGTCGAGGATACGGATGACCGAGTCCTCGCCGTGGACGGTCGGCATAATCGACACGCGGAAGTCCACGTTGCGCCCCTTGTAGCGGACGCGGAAGCGGCCGTCCTGCGGGATGCGGCGCTCGGCGATGTCCAGCTCCGACATGACCTTGATGCGCGAGATGAGCGTCTGGTGGTAGGAGATGTCGATGGGCTCGACCTTCTCGTAGAGCGCGCCGTCGATGCGGTACTTGACGTGGACGGCCGTGTCCCTCGTCTCGATGTGGATGTCGGAGGAGCGCGACTCCATCGCGTTGTAGATGATGGTGTCGACCAGCTTGATGATGGGCGACATGTCCGAGTCGGTCGCCAGCCGGTCGAGGTCGAGGACTTCTTCGCCGTGCTCGGTCTCCTTGACGAGCGCGATGCGGAAGCCCGAGGCGGCCTCCTGCAACACGCGCTGCGTGGCGTCGCCCTTGCGCAGGACGACCTCGATGGCGCCGGCGGTGGCGACGTGCGGGACGACGCGCGCGTGGACGGCCGAGGCTATCTCGTCCAACCTCTCAAGGTCGGTCGGGTCGGCCATCGCGATGTGGAGCCGGCGCCCCTCGCGCCGGAGCGGCACGAAGAGGTGGCGCAGCATCAAATCGACGGGTATCTCGCCGAGGAGCGCGTAGTCGATCGGCGAGTCGCCGACCGGCGGGAGCAAATCCACGTAGGGGAGCCGGTAGCGGCGCGCGAGCGCGAGCGCGGCGCGCACCTCGGGCGGGGTGTGGCCGTCGTCGCCGCCGCCCGCGAGGCCGGCGGCATCCGCGCCGTGGGGGGCGGGCGTCTGCGTCTGCGCGGCCGCGTGGGCCTGGTTCTCCGTTTGACTCATCGGCTTTTCAGATGCCTCAGACCGGGCGGGGGATTGCCTCGCGGCTAGCCGCGAACACTTATATTCGAGATGGACTGGATGATCGGCAGGTAGATCGAGAGCAGGATCGTCACGACGACCCCGCCCATCACCAGCAGGATGGCGGGCTCCAACACGGTCGTCAACTGTTCGAGCCTGACCTCGGACTCGCGGTCGTGGAAGTCCGCGACCTCTTCGAGCATCTCGCGAAGGCTGCCCGAGCGCTCGCCCACGCCGATCATATCAAGCGCCAGCAGGGGAATCCACCCGGCCGACTCAAGGCTCTCGGTGAACGAGCGCCCCTCGCGAATCATCGGCAAAGTCGCCGAGCTGCGCGCCCGCAACTCCTTGTTGGTGATGGACTCGGCCGCGATTTCCCACGACTCGACGAGCGTGATGCCGCCCGCCAGAAGCGTCGCCAGAGAGCGCGTCATCTGCGCGACGGCGAGCTGCCGGATGAGCTGGTTGACGATGGGCAGCTTCAAGAGGAAGCGGTCGAGGGCGAGGCCGCCCGAGGGCGTCCGCGTCCAGACGTAGAGCCCGACGCCCCCGATGATAATCGACGGCACCAGCCACCAGAAGTTGCTTGAGGCGAAGTGCGAGACGGCGATGACCGTCTTCGTCACCGCCGGCAGCTCGCGGTTGAAGCCCTCGAAGAGCGAGGACATCTTGGGCACGACGTAGACGGTCAGGAACATGACCATCCCCATCGACGCCGCGAGCAGGAAGAGCGGGTAGGCGAGCGCCCCGCGAATCTTGCGCCGAATCTCGACACCGCGCCGCATGTATGTGACGTAGCGCGACAGCACGTCGTCGAGCGCGCCCGAACGTTCGCCCGCCAGGATCGACGCCGTGTAGATGCGCGGGAAGATCGGCCCCTGCGCGGCGAAGGCCGACGAGAGCGCCATCCCGGAACGAATCTTGTCCTCGACGTCGGCGAGCACCGCCTTCAGGCGCGAGGAGGAGGCGCGGCGGCGGAGCATCGCGACGGCCTGGAGGATGGGGATGCCCGCGCGGAGGATGGCCGAGAGCTGCTGGTTGAAGATGAGGAAGTCGCCCGGCTTGACGCGCGGCGAGGTGCCGCCCTTGCCGCCGCGCGTGACGCCGGCGAGCCCCGCCACCCTCGGCGGCGCGACCGAGAAGACGCGGAACCCTTCGGCCTCAAGGCGCACGCGCGCCTCGGCCACGCCGGCGGCCTCGACCGTGCGCGTCACGACTTCGCCCGCGGGCGTCCCTAAACGACAGATGAACTCGGCCACTTCTTTACTTTTCTTCCCCGGAAGGTTTGCGCCGCACGGGCCCCGGCGGGTAAGGCCCGGCCGCGCGCGAACTTGGCGGCGAATTATAACACGGGGGCGTCCGGGCCTCCCACCGCGCCCGCTTACACGCCCGCGCGCCGTCGAAGTTGCACGGAAATAGATTCGTGAGAAAGTCGAAACCGAGATGTCTGTTGCGCGCGGCGACGGCGGTGTCCTACAATGAGCGCCGCGAAGGATAAAGGAAGTCTCCCCGTCTTCCGCGTTTACCACCGCGAACAACCCGAGGGGCGCGTGAGGGCCGTCAAACCGGCGTCGCGCGTATTCCAGCGAGACCCGCCGCCCGCCCGACCGGCCGCGAGGGCCGCCGGCTTTCCCTTCCCCGGTTCGCACCTGACACCCTTCAGGAGGTTCCCATGACGGCCCGGCGCTCCGACGGTCTTATCAGAGTCGCGCTCGCCACGCTCCTCTTCGCCGCACTGCTCGGCTTCGGCGCGCCCTCCGGCGCCGCCGCGCGGCCCGGCCAGAAGGCGGAGCCGACGCCCTCGGCCGCGCCGGCGGTCGGGCAGCCGAAGCCGGCCGAGCCGCAGAGCCGGCCCGCGCCGCAGGCTTCGCCCGAGCCGGCGGGCGGGGGGGGGGCGAAGACCGCGGCGCCGGCGAAGGGCGCGGTGCCGGCGGCGAACGGCCGCGCCAGCAGCAGCGACTCTACGGCGCAGCCCTTCGGGTCTCCCGTCGGGCCGGTGGTCGTGCCGATGGTGGACGACACCAAGCCCGTCATCGTCCACTCCGACCTCATCACGCTGACCGTCACCGTCACCGACACCTACGGCCGCTTCGTCACGGGGCTCGGCAAGAACGCCTTCACCATCTTCGACGACAAGACGCAGCAGGAGATCAGCTTCTTCTCGGACGAGGACGCGCCCGTCTCTCTGGGCGTCGTCTTCGACGTGTCGGGCTCGATGGGCGGCGACAAGATCATGCGCGCGCGCGAGGCGCTCTCGAAGTTCGTAGACACCAGCCACTCGCGCGACGAGTACTTCCTCATCGGCTTCAACAGCCGCGCGCAGCTCCTGCTCGACCACACGCGCGACAGCGACGCGCTGATGCAGAAGCTCACCTTCATCCAGACGCGCGGGCAGACGGCGCTCTACGACGCCACCTACCTCGGCGTCGAGCGCGTGACGCGCGGCGCGCACAAGAAGCGCGCCGTCCTGCTCATCTCGGACGGCCAGGACAACAGCTCGCGCTACACCTTCTCGGAGCTGAAGCGGCTCCTCAAGGAGTCGGACGTAATCATCTACGCCATCGGCATCGTGGGCTCGGGCGACGACTCGGCGCTCGGCTACGGCGGCCGCGCCATCCTCGAAGAGCTGGCCGGCGTCTCGGGCGGCAAGGCGTTCTTCCCCTCGACGGGCGCGGAGATGAACGACACGTTCGAGCGCATCGCGCTTGAGCTTCGCACGCAGTACTCCATCGGCTACCGCCCGACCGGGTTCGCCAACGACGGCAAGTGGCACAAGCTGAAGATCAAGGTTCAGCCGCCGCGCGGCTTCCCGAAGCTCTTCGTGCGCGGCCGCGAGGGCTACTTCGCCACCGCCACGCCCAAGTAGGCGAACCGCGCGGGCCGCCTGTTTAACGGCAACGCGCGCGCCCGGAGGGGCATCTCTAACAATGCCGCGCGCGTGGGCCGGACGCGCGGCCGCTCGGGCGATTCAAAGGATTTATCGCTCTTTGCCCCGGCCACGCGGAGCCTGCGCCCGCCGGAGGCGAGACAGGTTCCGAAAGGTCTTGCGCCCCGCGCCCCGCCTCATCCGAAGGGCGGGACTCGCGGGGCGAATTTTTAGAGGGACGAAGATGAGACGAAGTGAGTTCACGGCCCCGTCGAAGGGCGCGCGTCTGGCGTCGGCGCTGTTTGTCTTGACGGCGCTGGCGGCGTCGCTCGCGCCCGTCTCCGGCGCGCGGCGGCAGCAGCAGGGGCGGCCGCGCCGCGCCGGCGACGCGGTGAGCAGCGCGGCGCAGACGCAGCCCTCGCGCCAGCAGACGCCGACCCCGACCCCCGCGCCAGCGCAGACGCCCGCGCCGTCCGTAGACCCGCGGCAGACGGGCGCGCCGCCGAAACTGCGCACGCAGCCGACGGCCGAACCCGACGCGCAGACAGAAGACCCGAACCAGGAAGTCGACCCCGACGAAATCGTCACCATCGACACGAGCCTCGTCAACCTCCACGTCCGCGTCGTGGATCGCAACAACCGCCCCATCAACGACGTGTCCAACGAGGAGTTCCGCGTCTTCGAGAACGGCGTCCAGCAGAAGGTCGAGTTCGTGACACGCGAGGAGGTGCCGATCACTTACGGCCTCGTCGTGGACAACTCGGGGAGCCTGCGCAGCCAGATCGGGCAGGTCGTCGAGGCGGGCAAGACCATCGTCGCCAGCAACAAGCCGGGCGACGAGGCGTTCGTCGTCCGCTTCATCGCCTCGGAAGACATCAAGATCATGCAGGACTTCACCGCCGACAAGCAGATGCTCGGCGACGCGCTCGACGACATGTTCATCGAGGGCGGGCAGACCGCCGTCATCGACGCCGTCTACCTCGCGGCCGAGCACACCTCGGAGCGGCGCAAGGGCGACCCCGTCGAGGACAAGCGCCGCCGCGCGCTCATCCTCGTCACCGACGGCGAAGACCGCAACAGCTTCTACAAGCAGGAGCAGCTCTGGGAGGCGCTCAAGGAGCAGGACGTTCAAATCTTCGTCATCGGCTTCGTCAACGAGCTTGAGAAGGAGCGCGGCTTCATCTCGAAGTCGAAGCGGCAGAAGGCCGTCGACCTGCTCGACAAGATGGCGAAGGAGACGGGCGGGCGCTCCTTCTACCCGACCTCGCTCTCCGAGCTGCCCTCCATCGCCGAGCAGATCACGAAGGACATGCGCACGCAGTACGTCATCAGCTACAGGCCGGCGAACGCTGGGCGCCCCGGCGAGTTCCGCCCCGTCCGCGTGGCCGTCAACGACGGGCGCGGCGGCGAGAAGCGCATCGCGGTGACGCGCACGGGCTACACGGCGCGGCCGGGGCAGGCCGCCCCGCCTGCGCAGCAGAAGCCCGCGGCCGGGCAGTCGAACAGGCAACCCGCCGGGAGACCCTGATGCCGGTTGACCCCGCGTCGCTCGAAGAGGTCGAGTTCTTCAGGCTGCTCGGCGAGGACGACCGCCGCGCGCTCGCCGAAGTCATCGACCTCGTCCCACTCAAACCACAGGAGACTCTCTTCCGGGCCGGCGACCCCGGGGAGAGTCTCTACCTCGTGCGCTCGGGCGAGGTCGAACTCTCAATCAGCGACAACGTCGGGCAGAAGATCACGCTCGACACGGCGAAGGCGGGCGACTTCTTCGGCGAGATCGCGCTGCTCGACGACGGCCCGCGCACGGCGACGGCCGTCGCGCTCGCCGACTCCGAGCTGTTCAACCTCGACCGCGACGACCTGCTGCTGCTCTTCCGCCGCCAGCCCGACGCGGCGCTCCACATGCTGGCGGCGATGGGGCGCATGACGCGCAAGGCCGACCAGCTCCTGCGCGCGCGCGTCTCGCGCAACGTCAACGAGGAGGTCGGCGAGCGGCTGACCCCTTTGCAGAGGGTCTCGGACTGGCTGGCCTGGTTCTCGGGCAGCATGCTCTTCCTCTTCATCCACGCGGCGTGGTTCGCGGCGTGGGTCTCGCTCAACACCTTCCTCGCGCCGCTCGTCTTCCCCGGCGGCGCGTTCGACCCCTTCCCCTTCGGCCTGCTGACGATGATCGTCTCGCTCGAAGCCATCTTCCTCTCCTGCTTCGTGCTCATCAGCCAGAACCGGCAGGCGCAGAAGGACAAGGTGCGCGGCGACATCGAGTACGACGTCAACATCAAGGCCGAGATGGAGGTCGCCAACCTGCACGAGAAGACCGACCACTTCCACGGCGAGATGCTCCGCCGCTTCAACGACCTCGAAAAGCTGCTCGCGCGCCTCGCAGAGGGTAAGGGCTAAAGCCCCGCGCGCCCCTTTCATGCTTCGGCGCCGCCCCCGGCCGTTGTAAAATACCTGACCATGCTGACAGCACTGTACCTGGTGGCGATAATCGTGCTGGTTTTCGCCAACGGCTTCTTCGTCGCGGCGGAGTTCGCGCTGGTCGGGGTCAGGCGCTCGCGCATCGAGACGCTGGCCGAGTCGGGCGACGGCCGCGCGCTCCGCCTCATCACGGTGCTCGACAACCTGAACGCGTACCTCTCGGCCTCGCAGCTCGGCATCACGCTGGCCTCGCTCGGCCTCGGCTGGCTCGGCGAGCCGACCGTGGCGCACCTGCTCGAAGGGCCGCTCAAGGACGCGGGGCTCTCCGAGACGTGGATTCACGTCATCTCCTTCTTCATCGCCTTCGCCGTCGTGACGGCGCTCCACATCGTGCTCGGCGAGCAGGCGCCCAAGCTCTTCGGCCTCCAGCGCGCCGAGAGCGTGGCGCTCTCGACGGCGCTGCCGATGCAGCTCTTCTACCGCGTCTTCAGCCTGCCCATCCGCGCGCTCGACAGCGCGAGCGCGGCGGTCGTCCGCCCCCTGGGCATCCGCGCCGACGCCAGCCACGCCTCGACCTACACCGAGGCGGAGCTGCGCCACGTCATCGACATGTCGCGGCAGGGCGGCCACATCGAGGCCGAGGAGCAGCGGCTCATCCACGGCGTCTTCGAGTTCGCGGACGCGGAGGTGCGCGAGGCGATGGTGCCGCGCACCAACGTCACGGGAATCTCGGCGGGGGCCGACTTCGCGGAGGCCCGGGCGGCCTTCCGCGAGCACGGCTACTCGCGCCTGCCCGTCTACCGCGAGCGGCTCGACGACGTGGTCGGCGTCCTCTTCCGCCGCGACATCGAGGACTTCCTCGACGGCACGCGGCACGCGGCTGACTTCGACGCCGCGGCGCTCGCGCACCCGCCGCTCTTCATGCCCGCCACCGCCAAGCTCGGCTCGGCGCTCAAGCAGATGCGCGACAGCCGCACGCACCTCGCCTTCGTCATCGACGAGCACGGCGGGCTCGAAGGCATCGTCACGCTCGAAGATTTGCTCGAAGAGATAGTCGGCGAGATAGACGACGAGTACGACGAGGAGGCGAAGTCGCAGATCGTCGCTCAGCCCGACGGCACGTACCTGCTGGACGGGATGCTCGCGGTGCGCGACGCCAACCGCCACTTCCCCGCGCTCGACCTGCCCGAGGACGGGCACTACACGACGCTCGCAGGGTTCCTCCTCGCCCGCGCGGGGCGGCTGCTGAAGGCCGGCGACACGGTCGAGCACGAGGGCGCGACCTTCCGCGTCGAGCGCGTCGAGCGCCGCCGCCTGCGCTGGGTGCGCCTCACCCCCGCGCCCGCCGACGCCGCCACCGAGGCGGAAGCGCGGTCGTGACGGGGAAAGTAAAAAGTAGACGGTAGTCAGTAGAAAAACAGAAGGCGGCGCGGCTCTCATCGGTTGACGATGAACACCGCGCCGCCTCTTATTTCTTTCTACTGACTACTGACTACTTTCTACTGCTTTCCCGGCATGAGTGTGATCTGCCAGGCGATGAAGGCGATGAAGGCGAGCATGCCGAGGAGGATGAAGACGACGACGGGCTCAAGCCAGAAGATGCTGCTGCCCTCGCGCTCGTCTTCGAGCAGGTGCTCGGGCATGGGCACGCTCTTGGAGTCCACGCGGATGGTGTCCGTGGCGTCGCGGTCGCTGTCGACCTGGGCCGACCCCTTGAAATCGCGCGTCTCTTCGAGCGGCTTGAGCCGGTCCGCCTCCGCCGGGTGGTGCCGGTGGTCGCTGCCGGGCCAGTGCAGCCGCCCGGTCTTCCAGCTCTTCCGCCTCTTCTTACCTTTCACAGCCACTTCACCTTCCTCAAGTAGAAGTAGAGGCCCAGGCCCGTGACGAGCATCCACGCGAGAGCGAAGACGTAGCCGAAGCGCCACTTCAGCTCGGGCATGAATTCAAAGTTCATCCCGTAGATTCCCGCGACGAGTGTGGCCGACATGAGCACGGTCGAGATGGAGGTCAGCCGCTTCATGATCTGGTTCATGCGGTTGCCCTGGATCGAGAGGTAGGCGTCCATCGTCGAGCCGAGCATGTCGCGCAGCGTGTCGATGGTGTCGGAGACGCGGATGATGTGGTCGAACACGTCCTGAAAGTAGACGTGCGTCTCGCGCGGGAAGATGGGCTGCTCGCGCCGGAGCATCGTGTTGAAGACGTCGCGCAGCGGGGCCACCGTGCGGCGCAGGAAGAGGAGCTGCTTCTTGATGCGGAAGATTTCCTGAATGGCCTCGGGCTGGAACTCGCCGAAAATCTTGTCTTCGAGGTCGTCCATCCGGTCGGAGAGCACGTCCAGGAGCGGCATGTAGTCGTCGACGATCGAGTCGGTCAGGAGGTAGGCCAGCAGCCCCGCGCCCTGATCCGACCTGTCCGCCCACTCGCCCCACAGGCGGCGCGCCGTCTCGATGGCGCGGATGGGGCGGCTGTGGACGGTGACGAGGAAGTTCTTGCCGAGGAAGATGTTCAGCTCGCGCAGTTCGAGGTCTTTGTCGTCGCCGACCAGCTCGGCCTCGTAGAGCACCATGAAGTAGTAGCCCGGGTACTCTTCGACCTTCGGGCGCTGGTGCGCGTTGCGGCAGTCCTCGATGGAGAGCGGGTGGAAGCCGAACTCCGCGGCCAGCTCGTCGAAGTCGTTGCTCGTCGGGTCGGACACGTCCGCCCAGACGACTCTGCCCTCCAGGTCGCAGTGGTCGCTCAGCTCCTGCGCCGGGAAGTCTCTGGTGAACTTCTTCGACGCGGTGTCCAGACAGGTCGTGGTAATCATCTGGTAAAGGCCGGGGCGCTTTTCGCGTGCGCCGCGCCGCCGGGAGTTCGAGTATACTGAATTTCTGCGGCGGGGCGCGAAGAGACTTGCGGCGCGCCCCGCCCGCGGCCTCCTCCGATGCGAACCGTCTCAGAGTCAATGCGGGAGTACTCGCGCGGCGTCGCCGGCGGGCTGCTCTTCAGCCTGCCGCTCCTCTACACGATGGAGGTGTGGTGGGCCGGGTTCACCTCCCACCCGTGGCGGCTGGCCGTCTACGTGGCGGCGACCTTCGCGCTGCTCATCGGCTACAACCGCCTCCTGGGCTTGAGGCGCGACACGTGCTTCTCCGAGGTCGTCATCGACTCGGTCGAGGAGATGGGGCTCGGCATCCTCGTCGCGCTGCTCATCCTCTGGCTGCTCGGGCGCGTCACCGCGGCGATGCCGCTCGAAGAGGCGGCGGGCAAGGTCGTCATCGAGGCGATGACGGTGGCCGTGGGCGTCTCGGTCGGCACGGCGCAGCTCGGCGCGGGCGGCGGCGAGGGCGACAGGGGCTTGAGCGGCGGGCGCGGATCGGCCGGCGGCTTCGGCGGGCAGTTGGTCGTCGCGCTGTGCGGCGCGGTGCTCTTCGCCTCCAACGTCGCGCCGACCGAGGAGATAGTGATGATGGCGGTCGAAATCTCCGCGTGGCGTCTGCTCGGGCTCGCGCTGCTCTCGCTCGCATTGGCCGCGCTCATCCTCTACTACAGCGAGTTCGCCGGGTCGCAAAAGCACGTCCGGTTCGACCGCCACCACGACGTTCTGGTCGGCACCGTCGTCACCTACGCGGTCGCGCTCGCCACGTCGGCGGCGATACTTCTCTTCTTCGGGCGCTTCGACGGGCAGGCACTGGCGGCGTGCGTGGCGCAGACGGTCGTGCTCGGCGTGGCGGCGACGCTCGGGGCTTCGGCCGGGAGGCTTCTGCTGCAATGACGAAGGGGTCGGGCGCGAAGGTCGAGAAGAACTGGCTGGAGTGGGTCGTCTTCGGCGTCGGGCTCTTGCTCGTCGTCTCGACGCTCGCCTACCTCGTCTACGACGGCGCGACGGCCCCCGACACGCCGCCCGACGTGGAGGTGCGTCTCGGCGAGCCGCGCCCCGGCGGCGCGGGCTTCCTCGTCCCCGTCACCATCTTCAACCGCGGCGGCCAGACCGCCGGGGGCGTCACGGTCGAGGTCGTTCTCGAAACCGCCGCGGAGCCCGAGCGGAGCGAGTTCAGCGTCGCCTTCCTCCCGCGCGGAGGCACGCGCGAGGGCTGGGTCGCCTTCCGCACAGACCCGCGCGCCGGCCGCCTCAACGCACGCGCCCACGGCTACGAAAAGCCCTGACGCGACGCCCGGCCTCCGGGCCACGACACCCAACCTTTTCCCCCGAAAGTTGAGCCCCCGAGGTTGAAAGCCGGGACTTTCCCCCGGGAGCGCGGGCCGGTATCAGTTGCGGGATTTGCCGTCGGCGGGCCGGCGCGGGGCGTCTTTTTCGAGGTAGGTCTTGGCGGCGAGCTTGGCGAGCTTCCACATCTTGCCCCAGTTGATGCGCCCCTCGTCGCGCCCCGTAATCTTGTCGAGGAGGAGGCGGCGGAAGTGCTTGCCCTCGCGCTTGAGCATGAACTCCTTGGCGTAGGGGCGCGCGGTCTCGAAGAAGCTGAAGCCGGGGTCTGTGACGAGCCCGATGCCTTCGAGCGTCATCAGCGCGCGGATGATGTAGGTGAAGTTCGACGGGAGGCGGAACGGGTACTCGTACATCACCTCGGCCAGATCGTAAGTCAGCTCCTTGAAGTTCACGTCGCCGAGCTTGAGGTTGATGTAATGGCGGAAGAGGCCCTCGACGACGGGGCGGACGCTCTCCGGGTCGACGCCGGGCTTGAGGAAGTTGAGGTTTATCAAATCCTGCGCGAGCCCCTCGATGTCGCGGCCGACGACGTGGAAGAAGGCGTCGATCATCTTCGACTGGAGCTGCGGCGTGATGCGGCCGACCATGCCGAAGTCGAAGAAGGCGAGGTGCCCCGAGTCCATCACGAGCAGGTTGCCCGGGTGCGGGTCGGCGTGGAAGAAGCCGTCCTCCAGGAGCTGCTTGAGGTAGGCGCGCACGAGCAGGCGGTTGACCTTGACCGGCGAGATGCGCCGCGCCTTCAGGCCTTCGAGGTCGGTGACCTTCGTCCCGCGGATGAACTCCATCGTGATGACGCGCGCGGTGGTGTGCGTCCAGTGTATGCGCGGCACGCGCACCGCGCGCCACTCGCGGAAGTTCTCGCGGAAGCGGTCGGCGTTGCGGCCCTCGCGCTCGTAGTCCATCTCCTCCGCGATGGTCTCGCGGAACTCTCGCAGCATCCCCTCCCAGTCGGCGTTCTCCGTAAACCTCGGGTAGCGCGACAGCCTGCGCACGATGCGGCCGAGCACGGCGATGTCGAAGCCGACCCTCTCGCGCAGGTCGGGGCGCTGGACTTTGACCGCGACCTCCTCGCCCGTGTGCAGCCGCGCGCGGTAGACCTGCCCGAGCGAGGCGGAGGCGACCGGCTCGCGGTCGAACTCCGCGTAAGCTTCGTTTACGGCGCGGCCCAACTCGGACTCGACGCGCGCGAAGGCCTGCTCGTTCGGGAAGGCGGGCACCTGGTCTTGCAGGAGCGCCAGCTCCTTGATGTAGGCCAGCGGCAGGAGGTCGGCGCGCGTGCCGAGCGCCTGCCCTATCTTGATGAAGGTCGGCCCGAGCCCGACCAGATTCTCCTTGAGCCAGATGCCCTGTCGTTCGAGCTGCCGCTCCTTCGACTCGCTCCCCTCCGCGCCGCGGTAGACGAAGAGGCGCACGAGCCTAATCGCGCGGTCGAGCGCGCGGCGCATGACGAGGTCGTACGCCCACGCCTTGAAGTAGGCGGCGCGGCCGCGCGCGCGCGACTCTTCCAGCCTGCGCGCGGCGACGCGGCGGTTGAAGGCCGCCCGGATGTCGTAGTCGTTGAGGAAGAGGTAGAGCGCCATCGTGCCGAGCACGCGCACGATCTGGAAGGTGCGCCAGAGGCCGCGCCAGCTCCGCGCCTCGGCCTCGAAAGTATCGGCGGCCGGCGGCTCGGTCGCCTCCTTCCCGGCCGCGGGCGGCAGGGCGCGGCTCACGTCCTCGGCCGCGCCGCCCGCGCCGGTCGTTACCAGCGCGAGCCTCGCGCCGTCACGAGAATCGTCCCCGCCTGCTTCGTGTGACCGAGTGACCTGCCCGCGTTCGGTGGCTGCCATGACCATAAAAACGTATGAAAAACTTGTGGCGAACCTGTTTCCTACAGTTCAAAGTTTGAAAGTTCAAAGTTCAAAGTTGAGAGGCCGTGTCTTCAACTTTGAACCTTGAACCCGGAACTTTTAACTCGACTTTAGATGACCGAGAGCGAGCGGCAAACGCCCGCGCGCGTGAAATATTTTCGCGCGCGCGCCGCGTCCGAGTCGATCTGCCGCTTCAGCTCATCGACCGAAGAGAAGCGCCGCTCGTCGCGCAGCCGGTGGAGGAAGCGCACCCGCACCACGTCGCCGTAGAGGTCGCCGCCCCAGTCCATTACGAAGGTCTCGACGGAAGGTTCGGCCTCTTTCTCGAAGGTCGGCCGGACGCCGACGTTGGTCACGCTCCGCCGCCACGCGCCCTCGATGAGCGTCGCGGTGACGTAGACGCCGCCGCGCGGGATGACGCGGTTGTCGGGGCGCAGGTTCGCGGTCGGGAAGCCGATGGTGCGCCCGCGCTCGTGCCCGCGCACGACGCGCCCCTCGACGCCGTAGGGGCGGCCCAGCATCCGACGCGCGAGGTTGACCGAGCCCGCGGCCAGAAGCTCGCGGATGCGGCTGGAGCTGATGCGCTGTCCGCGCAGACGCACCTCCGGCACCTCGTCGGCGTGAAAGCCGAGCCGGCGGCTGACGCGCCGGAGCAGGGTGATGTCGCCCTCGCGCCCGCGGCCGAACGCGAAGCCGCGCCCGAGGTAGACCTCTTTAGCCTGAAGTCGCTCGTGAACCACGTCGCGCAGGAACTCCTCCGCGGAGACCTCCGCGAACTCGCGCGTGAAGCGGACGACGATGGCCTGCTCGACGCCGAGCACGCCGAACGCCTCGACCTTCTGGTCGAAGGTCTGGAGGAGCGGCGGGGCGGACTCGGGGTGCAGGACGGCGCGCGGGTGCGGGTCGAAGGTGATGACGGTGGGCACCGCGCCAATCGCGCGGGCGCGCTCGACCACGCGGCCGAGGATGAGCTGGTGCCCGAGGTGCAGCCCGTCAAAGACGCCGAGCGTCAGCACCGACGGCCGCGCGATCTCCGCGTTCTCGTATCCGTGGAAAAGTCTCATAAGGCAGAGTGCTGAGGACTAAGTGCCGAGGACTGAGTGAAGAACGAGCTTTGTCTTTCACTCAGTCCTCAGCACTCAGTCCTCAGTACTTATTTCGAGCCCGTCGTAGGCCCACTCGACGCCCTCGGGCAGCAGCGCCGAGTCGCGCGCGTGCTTGATGTCGTGGGCGATGTGCGTGAGGTACGTGCGGCGCGGGCGCAACTCCTCGGCGTAAGAGAGCGCGCGCTCAAGCCAGAGGTGCGTCGGGTGCGGCGTGAGCCGGAGACAGTCGAGCACGAGCACGTCCAAGTCGCGCAGCAGTTCGAGCGAGCGGGGCGGAATCTCGCTCAGGTCGGTCGCGTAGGCGAAGTCGTTGAAGCGGTAGGCGGTGACGGGGAGCCGCCCGTGGATGACCTCGACGGGCGTCACGTCCAGCCCCGGGGCGAGGCAGAAGGGCGCGCCGTGCTCGACCGTGTGCGCGACGACCTGCGGGAGCCCGCCGCCGAAGTAGGTCGGCTCGAAGATGTATTTGAAGATGCGCCGGATGTCCACCCACGCGCGCTCGTTCGCGTAGACGCCGAGCGCGCCGTGGCGGAAGTTGAGCGGGCGTATGTCGTCGAGCCCGAAGATGTGGTCGGCGTGACAGTGCGTGACGAGCACGGCGTCGAGGTGCTTGAGCCCGACGCGCAGCGCCTGCTGGCGGAAGTCCGACGAGGTGTCTATCAGGACGGTGCGCCCCGCGTGCTCGACCAGCACGGAGACGCGCAGACGCTTGTCGCGCGGGTCGTCCGACGTGCACGTCTCGCACCCGCACCCGATGGAGGGCACGCCCGTCGAAGTGCCCGTGCCGAGTAGCGTGAACTTCATTCGTCAGAGTTCAAAGTTGCAAGTTCAAAGTTGCAAGTTAAGAAGTCGCCTCTTCAACTTGCAACTTTGAACTTGCAACTTTGAACTTATCTCCCCCCCGTGATGTCGCCGCCGGTGAAGCCGCGGCCGCCGCCACCCTGCGGCGGGCGCGGCGCGCTGGTGAGCGAGACGTATTGCATGCGGAGCTGCGAGAGGATCATGGTGAGGAACTGCTGCTCCTCGCCCACGAGGTTGCCGCTCGTCTTGCGCTGGAGCGTGCCGAGCATGTCGATGCACTGCTTGGCGAGCGGGAGGTTGACGCCGCCCCCGCCCGGGTGGTTGACCATCCCGAGCGCGTCGGCCGCGAAGGAGGCGAGGAACTCGACGAGCATCAAAAAGCCCTCGTCGCCCGGCGCCTCGCGCTCGGCGGACGGCGCTTCCGCCTCGCGCTCGGCGTCGAGCGGCGGCGCGGCCTCTTCGGGCGGCGCGGGGTGCGTCGTCGGGTCTTCGGCTCGCGGCTCGGGCGGCGCGGCGGGCGGCGCGGGCTCCGGCTTCGCGGGCTCCTCTTCGCGCGGGAGGTCGCGCGGCGTGCCGTCCGGGTTAAAGAGTCGGCGGTCGGTGATTTTGAATGTGGGCTTCTCTTCGCTCATCTCTCTCGCTCGCGTGCGCCCGCCCGGGCAGGGCCGGGGCGGGGCGCGCATGTGTTGAAGTTGTGTAGTTTGCCTATGGCCGGATGGTAGCACCCGCGCCCTTGAGGTCGCAAGAAAGGCGCCCCGCGAGCGCGCGCGTCGTCGGCCGATGTCGGAAGCGCACCCTTCAAGCGCCGAAGCGGGCGCGCACCGCTTCGGGCGTCAGCCCCGCGGCGCGCATGGCGCGGAGCGAGAGCGACTCGTGGCGTTTGGCGAGCCGCTCGCCGCGCTCGTCCGTGACGAGGTCGCAGTGGAAGTACGCGGGCGCCGGGTGGCCGAGCGCGCTCTGTAGAAGAAGCTGGCGCGCGGTCGATTTCAGGAGGTCTGCGCCGCGCACGACTTCCGTGACGCGCATCAGCGCGTCGTCGACCACGACCGCGAGCTGGTAGGCGGGCACGTCGTCCCTGCGCCAGACGACGAAGTCGCCGAAGTCGCGCCCGGCGACGAAGACCTGCCGGCCCCGGTTCAGGTCTTTAAAGACGACCTCCTCGCCGTCGGGCACGCGGAACCGCCAGTTGAGCCCGGCCGGCCCGGCCGGCGAGGCCGCGACCCGCGACGCGACGCCGGCGCGCGGCCGGCACGTGCCGGGGTAGTGCGGCTCGTCGTCCGGCGCGGCGCGCGAAGCGGCGGCACCGGCGCCCGCCTCGTGCGGCGCTTCGGCCGCGCGCAGAACGTCCCTGCGCGAGCAGGCGCAGGGGTAGACGTGCCCGTCCGCGACGAGACGCGCCCACGCGCCGAGGTAGAGTCCGCGCCGCTCGCTCTGCGTGTAAGGGGCGTAAGCGCCGCCCACGTCCGGCCCCTCGTCCCATTCAATGCCGAGCCAGCGCAGGTCTTCGAGCATCGCGGCGGCGAACTCCGCGCGCGAGCGCGCCGGGTCGAGGTCTTCGTCGCGCAGCAGGAGCACGCCGCCGGCCGCGCGAGCACGCGCGTACGCCGTCCAGAAGGTGCGCGCGTGGCCGAGGTGCAGGTGTCCGGTCGGCGAGGGCGCGAGACGCCCCCGGTAGGGGGGACGAAGGGCGTAGGCGGAAGAATGAAGTGTGTCCGTCATCATCGCCGCCTTCCCTTCCGTCCTCCGCCTTCCGTCTTCAACCTTTCTTCTTCCTTCTGTCATAATCCGGGTTCAAAGTCCGAAGTTCAAGGAAGCGAACGATGCCGTCAAACTTTCAAGACCTGGTCGCGCTGATGGCGCGGCTGCGCTCGCCAGAGGGCTGCCCCTGGGATCGCGAGCAGACCTACTCGACGCTCGCGCCGATGCTCGTCGAGGAGGCTTACGAGGCGTTCGAGGCCGTCGAGGACGCGCGCGAGGGCCGCCCCGCTAACCTGTGCGAAGAGCTTGGCGACCTGCTCTTCCAGATCGTCTTCTACGCGCAGGTCGCGGCCGAGCGCGGCGAGTTCACCATCGAGGACGTGACCTCTCAGATACACGCGAAGATGGTGCGCCGCCACCCGCACGTCTTCGGCGACGTGGTGGTGCGCGACAACGAAGAGCTGCTGCGTAACTGGGAGGCTTTGAAGGCGGAGGAGAAGCGCGCGGCGGGCAAGGGCGAGGCGGAGGCGGACTCATCTCTACTGGACGGCGTCTCGTCGAAGGCGCCGGCGCTGATGGAGGCGCACCAGCTCGCCACGAAGGCCGCCCGCGTCGGCTTCGACTGGCGCGACGTGGACGAGATTTTCGACAAGCTGCGCGAGGAGACCGAAGAGCTGCGCGCCGCCATCCGCGAGCGCGCCGAGGCCGGTGCCGACTCGGAGTCTGAACACCAGCGCGTCCGCGAAGAGGTCGGCGACCTCCTCTTCGCCGTCACCAACATCGCCCGCCACCTCGACGTAGAGCCCGAGTCCGCCCTCAAGCTCACCAGCCGCAAATTCCGCCGCCGCTTCCGCCACATCGAGCGCGGCCTGAGGGAGAGAGGCCGCGAACCCGGCGAGGCCACGATTGACGAGATGGAAGAACTCTGGCAGGAGGCGAAAGGCGCGGGCGGGTGAAGGATGCGCGACGACGCCGAGCCGAGCCCGCTGCCGCGCCCCGACGGCGCGGCTTAGGAAGGCGGAGATTTTAGGGAGACTTGCCCGCCCCCGCGGGCTCCGCGAGCAGTATTTTAATCGTCGCCTGGGCGCGCAGCCTGTCCGCGAACTCCCGCTCTAAGCGGAGCCGTTCCATTTCCGCCAGATATTCCTTTATCTGAGCGCGCACCGCCCCGAACTCTCCGTTTATCCTTTCCTTGTTCTTCTCGTAAAAATCCCTGACCTCTGCGTCACTGATGGGGCGCGCCTTACCGGCGGTCTCCGCCTGGAGGAGTGCCTTGGGCGTGACGTTGCGCCGCTGCGCCTCGTCGTTGAGAAGCAGGTCGTTAATGGCGAGGTCGGCGGCGGCCTTCTCCAGCCGGTACAGCTCCGCGCGCAGGTCGGAGGCGGGCGAGTTGTTGCGCTCGGCCTCGGCGATGCGCCCCCGCTGCTGGTTAATCTTGTCGCGCCCTTCCTGGTTGAAGTCTTTGAGCGTGATTTCGCGGCCGTTGACGACGGCGAAGACCTCCGGGAATGCGGGCTTCGCGTCGAGGGAAGGAGCCGGGGAGTTGAGCGACGCGATTCGCCGTCTGGCTATGCCCGCGAACTGGCCGCCCGGGTACTTGTCCAGATACTCCTTGAAGTCCTCCGGGTCGTTGCCGTTCTTGATGGAGTCCCAGAAGGACAGCTCTAAGGCCGCCGGGTCTACCGCCGCGGGGCTCGGGACGGCGGCCGGCGGTGGTTGCGGCAGCGGGGCTTTAGGGAGGGCGAAGACGAAGTCGCCTTTGTCGAGGTTGGGGTTGCGTATCTTGCCGTACTGCGGGTGCTGCGCGTTGCGCGAGTAGTTGATGACCTTGTCTTGCAGGAACTCGCCCAGCTCGGTGCCCGTCACGTAGCCGTCCCCGTTCACGTCACCTTCGCCGTCGAGGGCTTCGACGAACTGGCGGCGGAAGATGCTCTGGTCTGGCACCTGCTCGTCGGCGCTGCCGGAGGTGATGAACTGGCGGACGGGGCGCGCGGTCTTGTAGGTGATGCTCTCGGGCACGGCGCGCGAGAGCGCGAAGAGCGCGCCGGAGAAGCAACTGTCGAAGAGGAAGAGGGCGTGCTTGGACTGGACGCGGCGGGCGTAGAGTTCCATCTGCTGCATGTCCATCGCCTTCGACATGAAGCCGGCGGGGTCGCGCGCCGGCAGCGGCGCGTCCGCGGGGACGATGTAGCCCATCTCCTCGCCGTATGACTGCTTGACGGTGTGGCCGTGGCCCGCGAAGTAGAATAACAGCCGCGTCTCGACTCCACGGCCGTAGGCGTCTATGAACTCCTTGAAAGACTTTTCGAGCTGCGCGGAGTCGGGGTTCTCGACCTTGGTGACGAGGAAGCCGTGGCGTTCGAGCGCGCGCGAGACCTCCTCCACGTCCCTTTTCACGCCGGGGAGACGCGGCCAGCCGCGCGTGTATTCGCTGACGCCGACGACGAGCGCGTAGCTCTGCTCGTAGAGCTTCAGCTCCTTGCCGCCTTCGACCCTGATGCCGACGACGCCGCGCCTGAGCCCCTCGGACTGTCGCGCGGCGGAGCGCCGGGGCGGCGCGAGCGCGAGCCCCAGCGAGAGCGCCGTGGCGAGGAGCGCGAGCCTGAAAAGTTTTGGCCGTGACTTCATGGCGTCGGGGCTGCGTCGGGAGCGTGAGCGCGTTCGGGCTTTGTTTAAGACGGCCGCGGCGCGCGGCCGCGTAAAGGTAAATCCGCGCCTCGCGGAAAGTCAATGCGAGTCAACGCGCGTGCCGGCGGCAGGCGCGGGCGTGGCGGGTGACAAGAAAACGCCTAGCTGCTATCTTTTCCCGCGCGGCCCCCGCGGGCGCCGCTTCGCGGACTTTCCGGCTCGTCATAACAGGTCACATTTCACTCGTCAACGCTTTCGGAGGTGCTGGCTCAATGGGGATGATTCAGTTCGTCAGCAACTACGACGACCTTTCGACCGACAAGGGTTATCAGTTCAAGTTCCACTGCGACAAGTGCGGCAACGGCTACATGTCGCGCTACCAGCCGTCGCTGACGGGGACGGGCGGGTCGCTGCTGCGCGCGGCGGGCGACCTCTTCGGCGGGTGGTTAAGCTCGGCCGGCAACTCGGCCTGCGAGATACAGCGCGCCGTCGGCGGCAAGGCGCACGACGAGGCTTTGCAGAAGGCGGTCGAGGAGGGCAAGGCGCACTTCCAACAGTGCTCGCGCTGCGGCCGCTGGGTCTGCCCGGAGGTCTGCTGGAACGCCTCGGCCGGTCAGTGCGAGGAGTGCGCGCCCGACTACCAGGAGGAGATGGCCTCGGCGCACGCGCAGGCCAAGGCCGACGCCACGCGCGAGCAGCTCGGCGAGAAGGCGCGCGCCACGGACTACGTCTCCGGGATAGACATGGGCGCGGGCTCGACCCTGCGCGCGCCCGCGCCCGCCGAGCAGCGAAAGGCGGCTTCGGCGGCCGGCGCGGCGGCCAACTGTTCGTCGTGCGGAGTCGAGGTCGGCAAGGCGAGGTTCTGCCCCGAGTGCGGCACGCCGACCGCGCCGCCGAAGCCGACCTGCACAGGCTGCGGCCACCAGCCCGAAGGCGCCCCGAAGTTCTGCCCCGAGTGCGGCTCGAAGATGTCCGTGACGAGTTAGCACGCGCGCGAAATGAGAAGCGGCACGAACGGACG
>DASWNR010000134.1:0-27502 GCA_036399155.1 Pyrinomonadaceae bacterium | reverse complement strand
CTCGACCTGTAGGAAGTAGTTCAGGGCCGGGCCCTGCGTGATGAGCTTGACGTGCTGAATGACGGTCGTCTCGAACTGCGGGCCGTCGTTGTCGTTTATCGTCTCGTTCGACGTCGTGCCGACGCGGTAGTTGAGACCGCTCGGCGCGCCCGTGCCGCTCACGTTCTGATAGTTCACGTGGGACTTCAGGTGGAAGCCGCCGCCGGAGTCGTTCGTCACGTGGTTGGTGACGTGCATGTTGCCCTGAAAAGTCACAAGGTCTCCGTTACAAGGGTTGGGCAGGGTGCTCGTGAAAGGTATGGTCTCGTTCGTCTGCGTCGTCGTGGCCTGCCCGTAGGCGGGCGCGGCCGAGTAGGCTAAGGCGAAGAAAAGGGCAGCGGTAAGCAGCGCGCGGACGCGCCGCGAGGTGGTCTCTCTCAAAATGTTCCTCCTAAGGGTGTTTTGCGGGAGAGTTGGCCGGCACCTTACGCTAAGTGTCTTGAGGATTTCTTGAGATAGTTAGCTATTTTCGTCAGGAAGGTTTCGCCGATGTTCTTGCCAATTCTTTTGGTAGGCGTCAGCGCGGGGGCGACGGGGCCTTTAGCGAGAGCGGCGTCGCCCCCTTCGTGTAGGAGACGTAGGCGCGGTAGGCGAGCAGCGCGGCGACGACCGCCGCGAAGGCGAGCGGCTTGCGCGTGTCGGACTTGACGAGCATGTAGTAGTGCAGGACGCCCGCGACGGCCGAGAGGTACGTGAGGCGGTGTAGCTTCTGCCAGCGCTTGCCGCCGAGCCGCTTGATCATCCGGTCGGTCGAGGTGACGGCGAGCGGCACCATCGAGGTCAGCGCGAGCGCGCCGACGAGGATGAAGCGGCGCAGCGCCACGTCCCCCGCGATGGCCCCGAGGTCGAACGACTTGTCGAACCAGACGTAACAGAGCAGGTGGAGCAGCCCGTAGAAGAAGGCGTAGAGCCCGAGCATCCGCCGCGCACGCACGAGCCAGTTCGCCCCCGTCAACTTCCGCAGCGGCGTGACCGCGAGCGTCAGCACGAGGAAGACGAGCGTCAGCGTCCCCGTCATCCGCGTCAGGAAGTCCAGAGGGTTCGCCCCCAGCCGCCCGCCGCGCCAGTCCCAACCCAGCAGCGCCAGCGGCACCAGCGCGTTGACGAAGACCAGCAGCTTGTAGAATTTGATGTCCTTCACGTGAGCAACTGACTTCTCAAAAGTAATATTTCAAATCCATCCCGCCGTAGAGGCCCGCGACCTGTTCGGCGTAGCCGTTGAAGGGGAGCGTCTTCCTGCGGCCCCCTTCGCCGATGCGCTGCTCGGTGGCCTGTGTCCAGCGCGGGTGCGGCACGTCGGGGTTGACGTTGGAGAAGAAGCCGTACTCCGCGGAGTTCGCGAGGTTCCAGGAGGTCGGCGGCATCCGCTCCGCGAGCGTGACGCGGACGATCGACTTGATGCTCTTGAAGCCGTACTTCCACGGCACGACCAGACGGACGGGCGCGCCGTTCTGCGGCGGCAGCGGCTCGCCGTAAATCCCGACCGCGAGCGTCGCCAGCGGGTGCAGCGCCTCGTCGAGCCTGAGCCCCTCGACGTAGGGCCATTCGAGCCCGCTCTGGTACTCGCCGAGCGCCGGGATTTTGCGCTTCGGGTCGTTGGCCGTCTCAAAGGCGACGTACTTCGCGTTGCCCTGCGGCTCGGCCAGCTTAATCAACTCGCCGAGGGGGAAGCCGAGCCACGGGATGACCATCGACCAGCCCTCGACGCAGCGGAAGCGGTAGATTCTGTCCGCGGGCGGGAACAGGCGCGTCAGCTCGTCCACGTCGAAGACCTTCGGCCTGTTGACCAGCCCGTCAACCGCGACCGTCCAGGGCCGCGTCACCAGCGCCTGCGCGCGCCGGGCCGGGCTGTACTTGTCCGTGCCGAACTCGTAGAAGTTGTTATACGTCGTCACCTCCCGATAGCTGGTCGCCTCCTCGCCGGGCAGCCCCCAGTCCTTCGACGCGGACTGCGAGTCGGGGGCGACTCTGCCCGTGGGGTTGGCGACCTCGACCTCGGGCGCGAGGAGCCGGCGGTAGACGAGCCCCGTGGCGACGGTCGAGGCGGCGAGCGCCGCGCCGCGCAGGAAGTTGCGCCGGCTGAGGTACACCCTCTTGTCCGTTATCTCGCTCGACCTGATGTCTTCAGGCTTCTTTATCAGCATACGAATCGCCCCGTTCTCAAACGTCCGACTGACGATATTACGTCCGCGCCCCGCGCGGCGGATTGGTTGACGGCCGCCGCGCCCGGTACGCGCCGCTCAGCCGTAGAGCTTGAACGACCCGGCCGCCAGCACGCGCCGCGTCCCGCGCTCCTGCGCGAAGACGACCACGCGCAGGTTCTCGCGCCTCCAGCCCTTCTCAATCATTACTCCGGTCTCGACCTTGAACCCGCCGCCGCGCGTCTCCGGCAGGATGCCGAGCTGCCTGATAACGCGCACGACGCCGACGTGGCCGAGCCTGCGCCCGGAGTTCTCGCCGCGCGACACGTCGGAGGAGAGCCCGCTCTCGGTCACGGCGAGGAGCACGTAGACCGGGTCGCCTTCGGTCTGCTTCGGGAACTTGTCTATCGTGACGAAGACGTTGGCCTGTTCGTCGGTCTGCGCGGGTCCGCGCGCGAGCGTCACTTCGGCCTTCGGCTCGCGTGCGGCGCGGGTAACGGCTCCGAGTGCCGTGCTCTCGTTGCCGCCGGGGAACTCCTTGACGCCGTCCACTATCATCTGCGGCGTGTAGACGCCGTCCTTGCCGTAGGCGTGCGCGTACTCGCCCTGCCGCCGGCTGAACTCGCTCGAAGAGAACGGGTCGGTCCAACCCAGTTGGTTCCAGTAGTCGACGTGCATCGCCAGCGGGATGACCTCCGCGCCCTCGACGGGCTGCTCCTCGTCGAGCCGCGCGAGCAGCGCTTCGGCCGGCGGGCAACTCGAACAGCCCTCGGAGGTGAAAAGCTCGACGACGACCGGCGCGCGCCCCTCCGTCTTCGAGGCGGCGGACGTGTCGCCTCCCGACTGCTTCGGCCCGGCGCTCTTACTCACGCGCTGCCCGCTCAGGGCGGCGAAGGCGGCGGCGGCCAGCGCCGCGACGACGAACACGATGGCGAAAAGCTTTCTCATCTCATGCCCCCATCCGGTGCGACGCGCGCGCCCGCGCGTCCCACTCATTAGACTTCGCATTGCAGACTTTGAACCGCGTGGGCGGGCGCGCGTTGCCCCGAGCTTCTCTCCGCGCGGCGGCGGCATCAACCCTCAAATCACTATCGCCTCCGGCGCCGACGCGGCACGCGCCGGAGGCCAACCAACGGGGGCGGGGCGGCATCTTAATTGACACGAAAAACGCGGGGCCGGGCGACGCCGAAAGCGTCTGCGCGACTGTCAAAACCGGGTCTTTCGGGAGCAATTATGATGAAAAAATTATCCACGTTTCTAGCCGCAATTCTGTTGGCCGGCGCCGCCTTCGTCGCGCCGTCCGTGAGCGTTCACGCGCAGTCGAAGAAGGGGACTCGGGCGGGCGAGGGCGAGCGCGTCCGCGTGCCTCTGAACCTCGCAGTGCTCATCCAGGACGACCTCATCTCGCGCGTCGGCAACGAGCTGCGCGTGACGGCCGACTTCATACGCACGCTGCCCGCGGGCTCGCAGGTGATGGTCGGCTACGTCCGCTCGGGCGCGTTGCAGGTGCGCCAGCCGTTCACGGGCGACCTCGACGCGGCCGCGCGCTCGCTGCGCGTCCCGATGGGCTCGACCGCCGTGTCCCCCTTCAACCCTTACATACAGGTGCGCGACGCCATCCGGCAGTTCCCGGCGGGCGGCGAGAACCGTAACGCCGTGCTCCTCGTCTCCGACGGCCTAGACACCTCGCGCGGGTTCGACTTCTCGTCCTCGGTCGATTCCATCGACCTCAACCGCGCGGTGCGCGAGGCCAAGAGCCGCGGCGTCTCGGTCTACTCGTTCTACGCCCCCACGGCGGGGCTGACGAGCTGGAACGGCCGCGCCGTCAGCTTCGGCCAGAGCGCGCTCAACCGCGTCTCGAACGAGACCGGCGGCCGCGCCTTCTTCCAGGGCTCGGACTTCGTCACCTTCAACGCCTACTTCGAGCGCCTGGCGAGAACCATCAACGAGCAGGCAGGCCGCGCCTACTAAGTCAGACATCGAGAGCCGTTGACCCGAAACACACGGGCGGCGCGGGGGGCGAATCAAGCCCCCGCGCCGCCCGATTTTTTTTGCGCGGAAATTTTTTTCCGGCCCGAGCCCGGCGGTGTTAAAGTTCACGGCGGCCGCCGCGCGCGTCCCTCGCGCCACAAGCGCCGCGCGCCCCGGCCGCTTCAGCTCACGCCATGAAAGAACAACACCCCGGCGAATACTGCCTGATGCTGGAAGGCTCGTACCTCAACGTCTCGGAGGCCGAGCACGCCCTGCGCGACCCCTTCATCGAAGACTGGGTCGAGCAGACGGGGCGCTTCCGCATCCACAACCTCAACGAGATGATGATCGTGCCCGGCGTCCCGCTCGGCCAGCTCGGGCTCGAAGAGGTGGACGACGGCCTCTTCAGCCTTTACAGCCTCGACCCCAAACACCCGCTCACCGAGCGCAAGGCCGAGGGCATAGCCGAGGCGCTCAGGCGTCAGGACATGTTCGACGGCATCACGGTCGAGCCGCGCTGGCCCGAAGAAGTGGGCGACGAAGAGGGCGGCGGCGAGGAGGCCGGCGAAGAGGCGGTGTAAAGCCCGAAGGCCGGGGGCGTCCGCGCTCCCGCCTTGCCGTGAGCGCCCCCGGCGTGTATCTTTTCCGGCTGGCGGGGGTCTGTCTTTGTTTCCCGAACAAACCGGAATGAGCTTCCTCGGCGGGCGCGTCCGCGTCCTCGCCGGGGACATCACGCGCCAGGAGGTGGACGCCGTCGTCAACGCCGCCAACTCGACGCTCACGGGCGGCGGCGGCGTGGACGGGGCCATACACCGCGCGGGCGGCCCCTCGATACTCGGAGAGTGTCGGGAGATTCGGCGGACGCTCTACCCCGAAGGGCTCCCGGCGGGCGAGGCCGTGATAACGACGGCGGGGCTCCTGCCGGCGCGCTTCGTGATTCACACGGTGGGGCCGATCTACGGCCGCGAGGGCGGGCGCGAGGCGGAGCTTCTGGCCTCGGCCTACCGCAACTCTCTGGCGCTGGCGGCCGAGCGTTCGCTCGCGTCGGTGGCCTTCCCGGCCATCTCGACCGGCGTCTACGGCTACCCGCGCGAGGAGGCGGCTGCCGTCGCCTCGCGCGCCGTCGCCGGGTTCCTCGACCGCGACGAGACGGTCGGGGAAGTCCGCTTCGTCTTCTTCTCTGAAGGCGACATGGAAGTCTTTCTGCGCAATCATCAATTCGGAAGTTAACGAGCGAACCGCCCGCCGGCCGCGCCGCACTAAAGTCTTTACGGCCGGCGGCATTTTTTTTGTCGGCGGGCGGCTCACGGAAAATAAAGTGGAAAATGGTTCAAATGATGAGTGAGGTCGAGCCTTTGAAGGAAGAGGCCGCTGAGCCGGGGACGCTCCCCGAGACGATAGCGGCGCTCGAACGGCTGTCGCGCAACTACTGGTGGAGCTGGAACGCCGACGGCAACGCCGTCTTCCGCGACCTCGACCAGGAGGTCTGGGACTTGTGCGAGCACAACCCGCGCCGCCTGCTCAAAGAGGTGCCGCAGTACAGTCTGATGAGGATGGCGACCGACCCCGTCTACATCGCGCGCGTCGCTCGCGTCGCGCGCGCCTTCGACGAGTACATGGCCTCGGGGGCCGAGACTTGGGCCGCGCGTCAGGCTCGCGCGCTCAACCGCGAGCGACCCGTCGCATACTTCTGCGCCGAGTTCGGCGTCCACCACTCCCTGCCGCTCTACTCCGGGGGCCTGGGCATCCTCGCCGGCGACCACCTGAAGTCGGCGAGCGACCTCGGCCTGCCGCTCGTCGCGGTCGGGCTGCTCTACCACCACGGCTACTTCCGCCAGCACCTGCGGCGCGACGGCTGGCAGGAGGAGGCTTACCAGCAGATCAACGTCGGCGACCTGCCGATGCGGCTCGTCACCGGCGGGGACGGCCGCCCCGTCGTCATCGAGCTTTACGTCCGCGGCCGCGACGTGCGCGTGCAGGCGTGGCGCGTCGAGGTCGGGCGCGTCGCGCTTTACCTGCTCGACACCAACGTCGAGGGCAACAACGAGATCGACCGCCTCATCACGGGCCACCTCTACGGCGGCGACCGCGAGACGCGCTGCGTGCAGGAGATGGTCTTAGGCATCGGCGGCGTCCGCCTGCTCCGCCGCCTCGAAGTCGAGCCGCACGTCTTCCACCTCAACGAAGGCCACTCGGCCTTCCTGACTCTGGAGCTGACGCGCGAGCTGACCGAGGCGGGCGTCGAGTTTGAAGAGGCGGCCGCCCGCGTCCGTTCGCGCTGCGCCTTCACGACGCACACGCCCGTCGCCGCCGGCCACGACGAGTTCGTCGCCACGCTCATCGAGAAGTGCTTCGGCGAAGGGTACTGGGAGGCGCTCGGGCTCTCGCGCGAACAGTTCCTAGACCTGGGCCGCGTCAAAGAGGGCGGCGAGGACGAGCTGTTCGGACTGACGCCTCTGGCGCTCCGCATGTGCCGCTCGTCGAACGGCGTGAGTAAGAAGCACGGCGAGGTCTCGCGCGAACTGTGGAACAAGATGTGGCCCGACCGCCGCGTGGACGAGGTGCCCATCACCTCCGTGACGAACGGCGTCCACGCGCCGACGTGGGTCTCGCCGCTGCTGCGCGCGCTCTTCGAGGAGCGCATCGGCGCGGGCTGGGCCGACGTCCTGCACGACGCGGACGCTTGGTCGCGCGCCGTCGCGCACATCACCGACGAGGAGCTTTGGAAGGTGCGCCGCCTCCAGCGCAAGCGTCTGGTCGCGTTCGTGCGCGAGCGCGTCTACCAGGCGCGGCTCCGGCAGCAAGGGCCGGGCTGGTACGCCGAGTCGGCTCTGGGTATGTTCGACCCCGACGCGCTGACCATCGGGTTCGCGCGACGCGTCGCGGCCTACAAACGCTGGGGGCTCATCCTGACGGAGCCCGAGCGCCTGCGCCGTTTGCTGCTCGACCCCGAGCGCCCCGTCCAGTTCGTCTTCGCCGGCAAGGCGCACCCGCAGGATCAGGGCGCGAAGCTCATCCTACAGCAGATAGAGCAGTGGAAGATGGACCCCGAGATCATCCAGCGCGCGGTCTTCATACAGGACTACGATCAGGAGATAGCGCGCCAGCTCGTGCAGTCGGTGGACGTGTGGATGAACGTCCCGCGCCGGCCGCTTGAGGCTTCGGGGACGAGCGGCGAGAAGGTGGCCATCAACGGCGGCCTCAACCTCTCGGTGCTCGACGGCTGGTGGCTCGAAGGCTACGACGGGCGCAACGGCTGGGCCGTGGGCGAAGAAGGTCTCGGCGAGACGGTCGAGGAGACGGACAGGCGCGACGCCGAGTCGCTCTACAAGGCGCTTGAGACGGGCGTCGTGCCGACCTTCTACGAGCGCGACGGGGGCGGCGTGCCGCGCCGCTGGGTCGAGATGACGCGCCGCGCCATCGAGACGCTCGCGCCCGCCTTCAACAGCGACCGCATGGTGCGCGACTACACGCTCCGCGTCTACCTCGGGGAATAGGAGTAGTAGACGTTAGTCAGTAGTCAGTAGTTAAGAAGTAAGGGGCGGCGCGGCTCATCGGTTGATGATGAAAACCGCGCCGCCCTTGTCTTTCCTGCCGACTACTGTCTACTGCTTTGCTAGCAGTTGACGTAGCCGAGCGCCCAGAACACGATGATGAAGATCAGAACGGTCGAGATGCAGCCGCCGCCCATCTTCCAGGCCGCCGCCCCCGCCAGAATCGCACGCAAAGGCCCTTGCATAGATTTCCTCCCCCGTCAGCGTCTGTAATGTGCGAGGTAGTCCGCTGAGGCTTCTACAGTGAAAGAGTTGAGAAACGGATGAGACTCTTTCACGTGAGTTTGTCGGAGCCGCCCGCGCTCTGTTAAAGCTGCAAAGCCGCCCGGACGCCGTCGCCTTCAAACTCGCGTGGCGACGCACACGAGCCTGTCGGTCGCGCCCGCCGGCGTGCCACGGTCGTAGCCGCCGTAGAACTCGAACCCGCCGAAGCCGGCGCGCGCCATGCGCTTCTCCAACTCCTCGCGCGTCCAGCAGCGCATCTGGAAGTCATAGCAGGCGACCGTCTCCGCGCCGCCCGCGTGCCGGAGCGTGTGCCGCTCTTCGACGAGGAGCCGGCGCGTCCCCGGGTCAACGCGCGTCTCGCTGCGGAAGGTGAGCGGGCCGCGCGGCGTCTCGACGGTCTTCTCCGAGACCGGCTCGCGAATCTTCCGGCGCGCCGTCGTCTCCCACTCGCGCACGTCGAGCACGACCGCTCCGCCGCCCCGCAGCGCGCCCGCGAAAGACGTGAAGGCGCGCCCGCGGCTCCGCCCGTCGAGCAGGTCGTTGAGCACGCCGCGACACAGCAGGCCGCCGAATCGCGCTTCGGCGGGGAGGTCGAGTATGTCTCCGACTTTGAAGGAGACTTCAAGACTCTGCCCGCCGTCGGCGCGTGCCGCCTCGACGCGGCTTCGCACCTCCGCGACGAGGCCCGGCGATAGGTCAACGCCTTCGACTGCGTAACCGCGCCGCGCGAGCCCCAGCGCGTACGCGCCCGCGCCGCAGCCCGCGTCGAGCAGGTGTGAGCCCGCGCCGCGGCGCGTGAACGCCTCCGCGATGAAGTCCAAACGCGCCGCACTCGGCGGCCGTGTGAAGAGGTCGTACGCCCACGCGTACTCGTCGTAGAAGGGTCTGCTTGCGAGGTCGCTCACGCCCCCGATACTACAACACCGCGTGACGCTTCGCCGTCCGCCACGGCCGGAGCGGCGTGAGTGAAGTCGGCGCCGCGGGGCAGAACGGCAGCGCCGGGGCGAGCCGCGCGGCGGCCTTTCAGGTCTGACTTCGGAGGGGTTCAGGCGGCGTGCGCGTCGCGGGGCGAGACGGCGTGGCGGACGGCGTTCTTGCCGTGGCGCTTGGCCGCGTACATCAGCTCGTCGGCCGCGCGCAGCATCTCGTCGACGCCGGCGGGCGGCTCGACCCAGGTGATGATGCCGGCGCTGAAGGTGACGGGCCAGCCCTTGCGCCGCGCGGCTTCCAGAAGCTCTCGGCGCACGCGGCGGAGCATGTGCTCCGACGAGCGCTCGTCGGTTTCGGGCATCAGCACCGCGAACTCGTCGCCGCCGAGACGCGCCACCACGTCCACCGCGCGCACGTTGGCGCGCAGCGTGTCCGAGACGAGCATCAGCAGGCGGTCGCCCGCGCTGTGCCCGAGGCGGTCGTTGATCAGCTTGAAGTCGTCAACGTCGAGGAAGGCGACGCTGAAGGTGTGCCCGTGCCTGCGCGCGCGCTCGATCTCGGACTCGGCCGACTCGGCGAACGAGCGGCCGTTGAAGGCGCCGGTCAGGTAGTCCGTGCGCGCCAGCTCGCGCTCCTGCGCCAGCGAGCGCCGGAACGAGGCGACGAGGTGCGCGAGGATGCCGACAGAGCCGAGCCGCACGAACGCGTTCCAGTAGGCGATGAGCGGGGAGGAGAAGTGCCCCGAGTTGGCGTGCGCGACCGCGAACCACGCCGCCGCGCCCGCGGCGCAGACGGCGAAGCCCGCGCCGCGCCCCGCGTACCACGAGGCGACGAAGACGGGGATGACGTAGAAGATGAGCAGCGAGATGTCCGGGCCGTTCAGGTAGTCGAGCGCGCCGAGCAGCGAGACGAGCAGCAGCGAGGCGGTCACGACGAAGGCCCGCGAGCGGCGTTCAATGAATCTGTTCAGCGACATGGTCTCAGGCAGACACGCACGACCGGCAGAGGGGCTTTCGCGGGGAGCGCTGCGAGGGGAACCACCGGACTCGAAAGAGCCGCGCGCCGGGGGCGCGGCGTGACAGTTTGATTGACAAAGTTGGCCGACAGTTGCCCCGTGAGGAGTAGACGGTAGACGGTAGTCAGTAAGCTCCGCGGCTCGGCCGCTGATGCCGACGACCGAACGTTCCGAGTAACGAAGGTTTTCTACCGGCTACCGACTACTGACTACTGTCTACTGACTACCGTCTACCGTCTTGTGCTAGACTTCCGCTCTCATGCCGGTGCGTCAGCGCCGCACGCTCTTGTCAACCTGTCACGCGCCCCGCGTTATCGTTTGAGGCGAAGATAATCCCTGATGAAGTTCTGCCCCACTTGCACTAAGACTTACCCCGAAGATAACACCTTCTGCCCGGAGGACGGCGAGGTGTTGCAGGAGTCGCCCGAGTCGTTCGTCGGCCGCGTCATCGACGGCAAGTACCGCGTCGAGAGCTTCATCGCGCAGGGCGGCATGGGCTCGGTCTACCGCGCGCGCCACATCCTCCTCGGCGACGATGTCGTCATCAAGACGCTGCGCTCCGAGATGCGCAACAACGCCGAGTGGCTCAGGCGCTTCCAGCGCGAGGGCAAGGCCGCGCGCGCCTTCCGACACCCGAACTCGGTCACCGTCTACGACCTCTCGTCCGACAGCGGCGGCATGATCTACATGGTCATGGAGTACGTCGAGGGGCACACGCTCGACCGCGAGCTGAAGCGGCGGGGCCGCTTCACGCCCGCCGAGGCGCTCGAAGTCCTTGAGCCGGTGGCCGACGTGCTCGACGCGGCGCACGCGCGCGGCGTCGTCCACCGCGACCTCAAGCCCGAGAACATCATGCTCGGCTCGGACGGGCGCGGCGGCACCGTCGTCAAGGTCTTAGACCTCGGCATCGCCAAGCTGACGGGCGCGGGCGACATCCACTCGACGCGCGTCACCACGTCGCTGACGATGGCCGGGCAGATACTCGGCACGCCCTACTACATGTCGCCCGAGCAGTGGGGCGAGCTGCCGCGCGACGGAAACCCAGAGGTCGACGGCCGCACGGACATCTACTCGCTCGGCGTCATCTTCTTCGAGCTGGTCGCGGGCCGGAAGCCCTTAGGCGGGAGCACGCTCTCGGAGCTGCGGCAGAAGCACGTCGCCTCGCCGCTCCCGCTGCTGGCCGAGGTCGCGCCGGGCGTCCCCGAAGGGTTCGGCCGCGCCGTGTCGCGCGCGATGGCGAAGGATCGCGCCGACCGCCCGCGCGACGCCGGCTCGCTCGTCGACGAGATGCGCGCCGCGCTCGGGCTCGCGCCGCGCCGGCACGCGCGCGAGATACACACCGCCGACGCCGACTCCGTGCTGACGTTCGACGCCCCCCGGCGCGAAGGCGGCGCGCGCGCGAGCGAGGCCGCGACCGCGCGCCTCGACCGCGACACGAGCGCCGACCCGCGCGACGGCGGGACCGCCGACACAATCCTGACCAACGAGTTCGAGACGCCGGGCGCGCGGCGCGAAGACGCGCGCGGGACGGCGGCCTCGCGCGCCGCCGCGACGCAGCCGGACGTGGCCTCGGGTCAGACGCGCCGGCGTGAAGAGTCGCGCCGCGACTCGTACGAGCACGACGTTTCGCCAAAGGGGGCGGGCGTCTCCGTCACCGCGCCCGGGAAGCGGCGTTCGCTCGCGCCGCTCGTCGCGGGCGGGGCGCTCGCGCTGCTGCTCGTCGCGGGCGTCGGCGGCTGGCTCGCGTGGCGCGGCCGGGACGCGGAGACGGCCCAAGCCCCTCCGGTCGCGACTCCGCAGCCCCCGCCCGCCGTGCCGAAGGTCGAGGCGGTGAGCTACTGGTTCGAGTCTTTCGCCAAAGAGGAAGACAAAATGGGCACGCGCGTCGCCGAGGTTGAACCGGCGGTAGACGCGAAGACATTTCTCAGACTTCATTTCATTTCACACGGGCGCAGCGGCTTCCTGTACATCATCGGCCCCGGCAAGGAAGGCAACGCGCGGACGACGTTCCTCACCTTCAAGGGCGGGCCCTCTCTCAAGACAAACCACATCGGCGCCGACGCCGAGTTTTCATTCCCGAACAACGAGAGGAAGATTACCCTCGACGATTCCGTCGGCACCGACGTGCTGAACTTCATCTTCTCGCCGAAGCCCCTCGACGACGCGCCGGCGTTCCTGTCCGGGGTCAGTGAGCGCGAGCTGACGGCCGACGAGATCAGGGAGTGGGAGGAGTACCGCTCGCGGTTCGAGCAGGACGCCCCCGAACTGGTCGCGAGGGGCGAGGGCGGCAAGCGCCGCGTCGTCGTACTTGCGCCCGAGGCGGCGACCAAAGCGAAGAGGCCGCTCATCTTTGAAGTCAGAGTCAAACGCACCGGCCGTCCCTGACGGCGGCCCCCGCCGGGATTCAGGCCCCGCCCTCGCACCAACGCAAAAGGAGGAACCGACATGCGCCTCAGAGCCCCCCTGCTAACATTGGCGTCCCTTGCACTCGTCGCCTGCGCCGCCGCGCGCGCGCAGGAGCAGCAGCAGCCGCAGCAGCAGCAGGACGACCAACAGGTCATTGAAGACTTCGTCACCACGCGGGGCATGGGCTTCACGGCCCCGCCCAAGCCGAAGCCGAAGCCCGCGCCCGCCAGGAACAATCCCGCGAAGAACAGGAAGCCGGCCTCCGGGGACACCGCCTCCGGCAAGGGCCCGGCCGCCAAGGGCGGGGCGGCGGCGAAGTCTAACGGCGCGGGCGCGGCGTCGAAGTCCGACGGCGCCGGCTCCGCGGCGGGCACGCAAGCCGGGGGCGCGGCGGGCGACGGCGCGAAGTTCGTGCAGGCGGGTTCGCGCCCGCTCGCGCTCGGCTACACGGTCTTCCTGAAGCAGAAAGACGTGAGCCAGAACGACGTGCTCAGTTACGCCGACCCTTCGCAGGCGTTCCGCACCGGCGACCGCATCGCCATCGCGTTCGAGTCGAACGCAGACGGCTACCTCTACCTCTTCAACTCCTCGGGCGGCGCGGCGACGCCGGAGATGATCTTCCCGAGCGCGTCCATCGACGAGGGCGCCAACGCGCTCCCGGCGAACACCTACGCGACCTTTCCGCCGGAAGTGAACGACGGCTTCAGGTTCACGGAGCCGGCGGGCACCGAGCGACTCTTCGTCGTCTTCACGCGCAAGCCGCTCGCGGGCGTGCCCACGGGCGACGCGCTCGTCAAGTTCTGCCGCGGGCAGGACGAGGGCTGCGCCTGGCCCGTCGCGCCTGCGCTCTGGTCGCGCATCCTCGACGGCGCGAAGGGGCGGCGCGTCAAGGAGGTGAAGAACGCGAACCTCGCGCAGTCCGAGCTGACGCCCGACACGATGGCCATGGTGCAGCGCGGGCTGAGGCTCGACAAGAGCGCCCCGAAGCCCGCGTTCCTGCGCCTCAACGACACGCCCGACGCCGACACCCTCGTTACGGAAATCGTGTTCACGCACAAGTGAGAGGTCAGGCATGAGAATCTTCACAGGCTGTCTCGCGTCGGCGCTCGTCGCTTCGTTGACGTTCGCCGTCGCCGCCCCATCAGACTCGCGCGCCGTCGCGCCCGCGCCGCGTGCGGCCGCGCCGTCCGGCGGCGCGAAGCAAGACCGCGACGAAGGGCGCAGGCTGCTCCACAGGGGCCGCGCGGCCGAGGCGCTCGTCCTTTTGGAGAGGGCGCTCACGGCTTTCAAGCGGTCGGGCGACAGGACGGGGCAGGCTTCGACCGAAGACCTCATCGGCGAGCTTTACGAGCGGCAGGGGCGTTACGACCTCGCGGAGAGGCGCTACCAGGAAGCCCACGAGCTTTACGCGGCGTCGGCGAAGCCGGCCCGGGGCGGCAGGGCGCTCGCGGTGCCCGGCGGCGTACAGCCCCCGCTGCCCGGCGGCGGCAAGGCGCGGGAGGCGGGCGAGGCCGTCGAGACGGCGGCCAAACTGTCGGCCGAGGAGCGCGACTACAACGCGCGGCTCATGCTCGCCAAGGTCGGCCGCGTTCTCGACCGCCTCAACGAGACGGCGCGCGCGCGCGGCTACTACGAGCAGTTGGCCGTCTCGGTCAAGCCGCCGAAGAAGTCCGGCTGGGCGGATAAGCTCGGCAAGGTCGCGGCCGGCACGGCGGCCAACGTGGCCTCGGGGGACATGAGCGTGGAGGTCGGCGTGCCTTCGGGGCTGGGCCTTCTGACGGCGAAGACCGAGTTCGACCGCTACCGTCAGGCCGTCCTCTACGCCTCGCTCGAACTCGGGCTCGGGCGGATGGACTTTAAAGAGGCTAAGCTCGACGCGGCGCAGAAACATTTCGACAACGCGCTCGACGCCACGGAGGGCGACCTGCCGCTCGTGGGCCGGCTCGGCCAGTCGCGCCGCCTGCGCGCCGCCGCGCGCACGAGCCTCGGCGACGTGGCCTTCGCGAAGAAGAATTACAAGGAGGCCGCCAGGCTCTACAAGAAGGCGGAGGAGGGCGCGCGCGACGACAAGCGCCCCGACCTGATGTGGCCCGCGCAGCGCGGCACGGGGCGGAGCCTCTGGGCGCAGGCCGCCGCCGAGAAGGATTCGAGGAAGGCGCAGCAGGTGCGCGCCGACGCGCTGGGCGCCTACAGGCAGGCGCTCGACACCGTCGAGAACATCCGGCGCGGGAGCGTGCGCGCCGACGAGTCGCGTACGAGCTTCATCGCCACCACGTCCGCCGTCTTCGAGGAGGCCGCCGCCGCCTTCGCCGAGACGGCGCTGCTGACGCAGACCGGCGCGACCAACTCGGCCGGCGCGACAATCGAAGGGCCGGCGCTCGCGTACGCGTCCGAGGCGCTCGCCGCCGTCGAGCGCGGCCGTGCGCGCGCGCTGCTCGATCTGCTGAACGAGTCGGGCGCGGAGATAACGGGCGACGACGTGCCCGCCGACCTCCTTGAGAAGCGGCGCGCGAACCAGGAGCGGCAGTCCGAGATAGCGGCGCTCCTGACGGGCGTCAACCTCGGCGAGTCGGAGAGGGAGAAGAAGCCGAAGGAGCTTGAGGAGGAGCTTGACGGGTTGCAGGCGCAGCTCGACAGCATCGAGAACGACATCCGCACGAGGAGCCCGCGCTACAGCTCTCTGACAGGGGGCGTCCCTCTCAAGCTCGAAGAGATACGCGCGCGCGTGCTCGACGACGAGACGGCGCTGCTCGAATACAGCCTCGGCGAAGAGCGCTCGCACCTCCTCGCCGTGACGCGCGCGGGCTTCGGCGTCTGGCGCCTGCCGGGGCGCGCGGAGGTCGGCCGGCTGGTCGCCGACTTTCGACAACAGCTCGTCCCGTCGTCCGTGCGCCGCTCGATAACCGACCTCGTCGCCGCGGCCACCGACCCCGAGCGCGGCCTTAAGCTCTCGCGCGCGAAGCCGGAGACGAGCCCGGCGGTCGTCAGGGCTTACGCCGACGCCGCGCGCTCTCTCTACGCGGCGACGGTCGAGCCGGCCGCGCCGCTCTTCAAGGCGAGCCGCCTGCTCGTCGTCGCCGACGGCGCGCTCAACTACGTCCCCTTCCACGCGCTCGTCACAAAGCCCGCGCCCGCCGGCGCGGACTTCACCTCGCTCGCATACCTCCTTAACACGAACGACACGGTCTTCGCGCCCTCCGCCTCTGTGCTGGCGGCCGTCCGCGAACAGCGCGCCTCCGCGACGGCGCGCGCGACCGAATCGGGCGGGGTGCTCGTCGTCGCCGACCCTGTCTTCGACGCGTCCGACTCGCGCGCACGCGCGGCCGGCGTGGCCGGCACGTCGCAAGGGGGCGCCGAACTCGCGCCGGGCATCGACAGCGCGGTCGCGGACGTGTCGGAAGGCTTGAAGGTCGCGGACTTTCAGCCGGCGGCCGGCGAGCGCCGGCTCGCGCTCGTGCGTCTGGCGGGCACGGCGGCCGAGGCCGAGCAGATTCGGGCGCTGGCGTCGGGCGCGGGGCGCAGGGCGGAGGTCTTGACGGGGATGCGTGCGAGCGAATCGGAGGTCGCGTCGCGCGACCTGCGGCAGTACCGCGTGCTGCACTTCGCCACGCACGGGCTTCTGAACGCGGAGCGTCCGCAGTTCACGGGCGTCGTGCTCTCGCTCGTCGGGAACCGCGCGGGCGCGGACGGCTTCCTGCGCGCCGACGAGGTCTACAACCTGCGCCTCGGCTCGCCGCTCGTCATGCTCTCGGCCTGCGAGTCGGGGCTCGGGCGCGAGAAGCGCGGCGAGGGCGTGATGGGGCTGACGCGCGCCTTCATGTACGCGGGAGCGCCGACCGTCGGCGTCACGCTCTGGTCCGTCTCCGACCGCGCGACCGTAGACCTGATGGCGAGCTTCTACCGAAGCCTCCTCGGCGCGCGACCCGCCGCGCCCTCGGCCGCCCTCAACGCCGCGCGCCGCACGATGCTCGCGCGCAAAGAGACCAGCGCGCCCTACTTCTGGGCCCCCTTCGTGCTGGTGGGCGACTGGCAGTAGGGGCCGCGCGCGGGCGGGCGGAGTCGGCGAACCCCTGCTCAATGATTTGATTGACAAACGGCACGCCCCGGTATAGGTTACACCGCTCACTCGGCGGGCCGTTAACTTCCACCCGGGATGCCGGCACTCGGCGACTTAACTGCGGCGGCCACCGGCGCCGTCAACCCGCAGGATGGGAGGCTCCACCTTTAACCCCCGCCAGCCGCGCAAAAGATAGCAATTGCCAACTCAAGTCAGCCGCTCCGCCACGGCCGGAGTGTGGCTCTTTGTGCGCAAGCCCCACGCCGTGGGCCCATCGCGGGCAAAGCCCGACCCCCTACCTCCCGGCAGCCCGCGGCGCGTTCACGCGGCTCCGGGGGCAACCCCCAACGGCTACGGTAGAACGACGTAAAGGAAGAACATGAAGCTCATCGCACAGGTTTTGGTCGTCATTCTGGTAGTTCAACTTCTGGCCCCGCTCCCGTGTCTGGCGCAGCAGACCGGCGACGGGAACGTCGGACAACTGCGCGAGCAGATCGCCCGGCTTGAGAAGATAGACTCTGACCCGGAAATTTCCCCCGAAGTTAAGGCCATGAACCGCGAGTTCCTTGAGGAGCGCCGGGCGCGCCTGAACGCGCTGGTGGGCCGCAGGGTCTCGGCGCTCCGCCAGTACCTGGCCGCTGCGGGCGACGCGCTCAACCCGCGGGAGCGCCAGGCCGTGGAGGACAGCATCCGCGCCCTCGCCGGTGAGACGCGCGCCACCCGGCCCGCCGCCGGGGGCGCGGCGCCCTCGAACGTGCAGGCGCGCGCCGCCTTCGGCCCGAGCCCCCCCGCCGCGCCGGCGCTCTACACGGTCGCCGAGCCCGCCTACAGCGGCTCGCTGCTCTCGCCCCCGCCGGAGACGGTCTCAGTCCGGCAGAACCCCGGACAGGCGCCGCCCGCCGACGGTAAAAAAGACAAGAATACTTTGGAAATCAACACGAACCCGCCGACCGCCGTGCCGACGCCCCTGGAGGTGCGGAACAAGGCGGTGGTGACCGTCATGGTCACCAAGAGCGTCGTCAACAAATGCGAGGTCGCCACGAAGCGCGAGGAGCTGAAGCCGGAGCCGAACCCCATCGGGCAGCTCCTTAAAATCCTGTTCGGCCTGGGGACGATTCCCCTCGCGTCCGTCGGCGAGCAGAACCTTTGCAAGAATCCGGTCGTGCCCGTGCCCGATGACCCGGAGGCTCGCCGGGTCGAGGCCGAGATAGCCACCTTCAGGAAGAGGCTCGCCGACATCCTGAATGACTTGAGAGACGAGCGTATGGAGTACGAGCGGACGGCGAAGAGGATCAGCGCATTCGCCAACTGCACAGGCCGCGACAAGGACCCCGGGGGGGAACTCATATTTGTCGAGGGGGAGCCCACCTACGCGCAGCAGAGGAGCATCTGCAAGACGCCGGGCGACTTCGATGACGAGAAGGCTAGCCTTCTGGACGACATGAAGACCCTGCTCAAAATCGACGGCGATGCCGTCGACCGCGAGCCGACCGTCATCGAGAGCGCGGAGCTTCAGATGGCGTCGCTGAAGAAGGCCATAACCGACGGCTACAAGAAGAGGGGCGGCGACGTGGAGGCGGTCTGGATTGATAGCGTCAACCAGAGGCTCGATTGCCTGGCCAAGAATCTGGAGGTGGCCAGGAAGGGCCGCGCGTACCTACAGAACACGCGCGGCGAGTTCGAGGCGTTCTACGAGCTGCTGAAGAAGCACAAGGGCGAGGCGGCGGAGGGCTCCTACAAGAAGGTGCTGATAGCCGATTCCAACGCGAAGCTGACGGGCACAGTCACCTGCACGAACTACTTCACCAAGCAGGCGGCCTTCGACCCGATTCCGTTTACGGTGACATACCAGCCCTTCTCGCCCCACGCGCTCACGGGTGGCGTCCTCTTCTCGACGCTAGGCAAGAGGCAGATCGGGGGCGTGGGGGTGCGCACCGGGACGGGGGAGAACAGCGCCACCCTCACCCGCGTGACCATCGCCGAGACCGACACGGCTGAGGGCCAGGTGATTCCTTTCAGCTTCTATAACTACCGCTTCCTGGGCGGGCAGAAGTTTGGGCTAAACGCGACCGGCGGTGTGGGGGTGAACCCGAACAACGGCACGGCGCAGGTGGAGTTCTTCGCGGGCGGTGCACTGAACATCCGCAACGTCTTCGTCCAGCTCGGCGGCCACTTCGGCCGGTGGCAGGACCTCGGCGGCGGCCTCACCATCGGCGACCTCCTGCCCGCCGGCGTGGGCGCCCCGCCCCTGCCAATCGAACGGCGCTACACCTTACGCCCCGCCGTCGGAGTGTCCTACAAGTTGCCGCTTCCGTAAACAGGCGTGGTCCCGGGCCGCCGACGGAGCAGCCCGGGGGCCGACCCGGGAGGAGAAACATGCCTATACTGGAAGGGAACCTCGTGCCGTCGGCCGGCTACGAGTCGGACAAGGCCGTGGGGATGGGCTTCGAGCTGACCAACAATGGCGACCAGGACTTGTACGTGCTCACCTGGTACACGCCGCTTGAGGGTCTCTACAGCGATTGCCTGAGCGTCCTACGCGACGGCGAGCGACTCCCCTACGACGGCGTGCTGCCAAAGCGCGGCGCGCCGACGGCGGATGATTACGTGCTCGTCCCGGCGGGCAAGACGGTCTCGAATGTCGTCGAGCTGAGTGGCGCTTACGAGGTCTCGCGGCCGGGGGATTACGAGGTGAAGCTGGACACGGACGTTGACCTCTTCGACCACCCCTCCTCGCTTGAGAGCCGGGGCATGGGCGACGGCTTCAGGGCGGCGTCGGCCGAGAAACAACCCCTGCGCGAAGGCGGGGCGCGGTTCGCCGTCGCCCGGGGCGAAGGCAGGAGGCGGCCGACGCGCGGGCAGGCCGCCAGGCGTTCGGGGCGCAGGAGGCAACGGGACGCCGACGAGGAGTCGGGTGCCAGGGATGCGGGCGGGCCGATGGCTCCGTTCATCAGCGGGGCCGACCCGAATCAGCAGGCCGTCATCGGCAGTGCGCACGCGTACGGCTACGCCCTGTGTGTCGCGTCCCTCGCCTCCCTCGCCAACGACGCGCGCTACGTCGAGTGGTTCGGAGTCCCCACCACGCAGCGGTTCAATAAGGTGCGCGACGGCTTCGCACGCATCCGGCGGCGGATGGAGACCGCAAGGTACAGCTACATCCTGGGCTCGGGCAAGTGCGTGAGCGGTTGGCGCGCCTACACTTACAAGCATGAGACGCGGATATGGCTCTGCCCCCCCTTCTGGGACCTGCCCGACGGCGGCCGCGACTCGAAAATCAGCACGCTGCTCCACGAGCACAGCCACACCTCGGCGTTAACCGACGACCTCAGATACGACCAGACCAGTTGCCGCCTGTTCGCCATGGCCGAACCCGAACGCGCCGTGAGGAACGCGGCCAACTACGAGTACTACGCCTCCTGACGGCGGGGAGGCGCGCTCCTTCCGAGCGCGCCTCCTCCTCCTGCCTAGTCTCCGGCACACGCCTTTGCTAATATCGTCTCAAAGTTTTCCGAGAAAATTCAGACGTGCAAAGGGTGGACTTAGATGGAGACGAATTTCAGCCCCGTGTCGGACGACGCCGCGCTCGAAGAACTGTTCGCGCGCTCGCACACCGAGCCCGTGCTCCTGTTCAAGCACAGCACCGCGTGCCCCATTAGCGCGCGCGCCTACAGGCAGATGGAGGAGGTCAAGACGCCCGTCTCCGTCGTCGTCGTGCAGCAGAGCCGCGACCTCTCGCAACAGGTCGCGGAGCGCACCGGCGTCCGCCACGAGACGCCGCAGGCGCTCGTCCTGCGCAACGGCCGCGTCGTCTGGAACGCCTCGCACTTCGACATCACGTCGGACGTGGTGGAGCAGGCCGTGCGGGAGAACGGTTAACAGATGGCCGAAGCGCCGAGGCGCGGGCCCGCCGTCGAGCCGCGCGAGATCATGCAGGAGTCGGACGCCGAGATGCGCGTCACCTGGGGCGACGCCCGCGAGTGCCGCTACGCCGCGCCGCTGCTGCGCCGCCTCTGCCCCTGCGCCCAGTGCGTCAACGAGTTCACCGGCGAGCGCGTGCTCAAGCCCGAGACCGTTTCCGAAGGGCTGAAGATTGAGGACGTGGGGCTCGTCGGCCGCTACGCGCTCACCTTCCGCTGGAGCGACGGCCACGAGACGGGCATCTACAGCTTCCGCTACCTCCGCGAGATATGCGAATCCGAGTAGACAGTAGACGGTAGACAGTAGTCGGCAGGCCCCGCCTGACGAACGTTGACGCTGACGTGCCGACGACTGGACTGCGGAAGATTTTCTACTGACTACTGTCTACCGTCTACCGTCTACTTATGAAAAAGATTCTGGTCGTCGAGGATGACGAGGTCGAGCGCGAGCTGGTGCGCCTGACGCTGGAGCGCGAGGGCTACGGCGTCGTGACGGCCGAGGACGGCGCGCGCGGGTTCGAGCTGGCGATGTCCGAGCGCCCCGACCTCATCATCACGGACGTGTCCATGCCGACGGCCGACGGCATACAGCTCGTGCGCTGCGTGCGCGCCGCGCCCGAGATCGCGTCCACGCCCATCCTCGTCACCACGGGCTTCGGGACGGGGAACGCGACCTACACGCTCACGCAGGGCGCCGACGCCTTCGAGCCCAAGCCGCTCGACCCGGACGCCCTGCGCGAGAGCGTCCGCAGGCTGCTGGGCTGAGGGCGCGGGCGGAAGTTTCATTCAAGGGGGATAAGGATTTGACGGAGGCGGTCGGCTGGGTCAGCTCGGTCATACTCGTCCTGACCATCGGCAAGCAGGTCTACAAGCAGTGGAGCGAGGGGTCGAGCGAGGGCGTCTCGAAGTGGCTCTTCGTGGGGCAGATGTCGGCGTCGCTCGGCTTCACGGTCTACAGTTGGCTCGTCTCGAACTGGGTCTTCGTCGTCACCAACGCCGTCATGCTCGTCAACGGGTTGCTCGGCCTCCTCATCGTCCTGCACCACCGGCGGCGCGAGCGGCGCGCGGGCGGCGGGTGAGCGACTTCGCGCCCGCATCTGCTATGATGTCGGCATGAACGAGAGAGATTTTTTCGACGAGAGGCCCGAGACCAAGCGCGCCAACTACTCGTGCCCGCACTGCCGCGAGCGCGCCGACTACGAGGTGCGTTGGCTGCGGCGCACCAAGAAGACCCAGATGCCGCGCGGCATGAACGAGCAGCAGAAGGCGCAGTTCTCGAAGGCGCGCGACTACATGGTGCGCGTCGACGACATGATCACCTGCGCGCGCTGCCGGCGCCGCTTCGACATCCCCAACTTCCAGACCGTCGTCTTCATCTGAACGGAGGGGCAACACCCATGGACGAGTTAATCAAACAGGTCGTCGAGCGCACCGGCATCAGCGAGTCGCAGGCGCAGACGGCCGTCACCACCGTGCTCGGCTTCCTCCAGAGCCGCCTGCCAGAGCCCATCGCCGGCCAGCTCGACGGCCTGCTCGGCGGCGCGGCCGGTGCCGCGGGCGGCGTCGTGGGCGGCCTCGCCGGCTCCGCCGGAGACATCCTCGGCGGCCTCGGCGGCATGCTCGGCGGCAAGAAGGAGTAGAGCTTTCGTTAAAACTTCTCGCGGGGTCTTTCGTTGAACCGAAAGACCCCGCGACGCCGTTAGCGTCCTCGACTCACGGGAGGCGCGCCCATGAACTTCTTCCGCGCCGTCTTCATCGCCGCCCTCTTCGCGCTCGCGCCGGCCGCCCCCGCGCCGCAGTGCCCGACCGTCGCGGTCAGTTACGCGGACGCCGCGGGGCGGGGCAGTCCCCTCACCTTCACGGCGAGAGTCACGGGCGGCGACCCGAACGTGACGCCGACCTTCAACTGGACGGTCTCGGCCGGCACCATCAGCAGCGGCCGGGGGACGAGGGAGATAACCGTTGACACGGCCGGGCTCCCGGACAGCTCGGCCCTGACGGCGACCGTCGATGTCGGCGGCTATGAGCGCGCCTGCGAGACCTCGGAAAGCCGCACCGTCATGCCCGGCCGCCCCGCCGCGGCGCGGAAGGTGGATGAGTTCGGCGTCATCACCCTCGGCGACGAAAAGGCGCGCCTCAACCACGCCTACGAGGAGACGCGGAACGACCCGACGGCTCAAGGGTATCTCATCTGCTACGGCGGAAGACGAAGCCGGGCGGGCGAGGCCGAGCGCCGCTGCTATCGCGCCAGGGAGTATCTCGCGCCGACGCGCGGCATCGACGCCTCGCGCGTCGTCATCGTCGACGGCGGCCTCCGCTGAACGAAGCCTCACACGTCGTCGTAGCGTTTGAGTTTCCTGTACAGGGTCGAGAGGTCGATGCCGAGGATGTTGGCGGCGCGCGCCTTGTCCTGGTTGACGTTGGCGAGGGTGTCGAGGATGTAGCGGCGCTCGACTTCGTCGAGGGTGGGGCGCAGTCCGTCGGGGTCGAGGACGGCGGGGTGCGGGCCGGCAGAGTCGCGGACGCGGGGCGGGAGGCTTTCGGCGTCGAGCGCGTCCGCGCCCAAGGTGAAGGCGCGCTCGATGGCGTTCTGTAGCTCGCGGACGTTGCCGGGCCAGGTGTAGTTGATGAGCGCGGTCATGGCGGCCGGCTCGATGGGCTTCTCGTCCTGCCCCTGCTCGCGCGCGGTGCGCTTGACGAAGTGGCGCGCGAGGAGCGGGATGTCCTCGCGCCGCTCGCGCAAGGGGGGCAGGTGAACCTCTATGACGTTGAGCCGGTAGAAGAGGTCTTCGCGGAAGCGCCCTTCGGAGACTTCGCGTTCGAGGTCGCGGTTGGTGGCGCAGATGATGCGCGCGTCGAAGCGCGCCGGCGCGTTCGAGCCGAGCGGCGTCACCTCGTGCTCCTGCACGGCGCGCAGGAGCCGCACCTGCAAAGCCTGACTTATCTCGCCTATCTCATCCAGAAAGACGGTGCCGCCTTCGGCCGAGCGGAAGAGGCCGGCGCGCGCCTGCGTCGCGCCGGTGAACGCGCCTTTCGTGTGGCCGAACAGCTCCGACTCCAAAAGCGTCTCGGGGAGCGCGCCGCAGTTGATGGCGACGAAGGGGCGGTCGGCGCGCGGGCTGTTGTGGTGGATGGCGCGCGCGACCAGCTCCTTGCCCGTGCCCGACTCGCCGTAGACGAGGATGTTCGTGTTCGTCGCCGCCACCTTCTCGACGAGGCGGAAGACGCGCTGCAAAGACTCGGACGTGCCGATGATCTCGGAGAAGCTGTAGCGGCGGTCCAGCTCGCGGCGGAGCGCGCGGTTCTCGCGGAACAGCTCGCGCTGGCGCAGCGCGTTCTTGACCGACTGCAAGAGGTCTTCGTTGACGAAGGGCTTGGTGACGTAGTCGTAAGCGCCCTTGCGCAGCGCGGCGACGGCCGAGTCGACGGACGAGTAGGCGGTCATCACGACGACGAGCGCCTCGGGGTCGATGTCCTTGACGCGGTCGAGCAGTTCGAGCCCGTCCATCCCGGCCATGCGTATGTCTGTGAGCGTGACCGACACGTCCTCCGCGGCGAAGGCTTCCAGAGCCTCCTCCGCGCCGGCGACGGCCGCGACGCGGTAGCCGGCCTCTTCGAGCAGCCGCGAGATGATCGCGCGCATCAGGTCTTCGTCTTCCGCGACGAGGATGAGTGGCTGTGTGCTCATTGGAATGAAGTAGACAGTGGACAGTAGTCAGTAGAAATCCGTGCTTAACCGTTGGGTTTCTTCAGCAGTCAACGTCCGCGACGAGGAGCGCTACCGACTGCCGACTACTGGCTACTTTTTTTCGTCCCACTCGGCCGCGAGCGCGGAGTAGGAGACGAGGTCTTTGAAGTGGTCGTGAACCCACTCGGCCTGGCGGTGCGTGCCCTCCTGCCGGAAGCCGAGTCGCTCGGGGATGCGGCGGCTGCGTCGGTTGTCCACCGCGCAGTAGATTTCGACGCGGTTCAGGCGGAGTTCTTTGAAGGCGTGTTCGACGAGCGCGCGGCAAGCGCGCGTCATGATGCCGCGCCCCTGGTAGGCCGAGCCGAGCCAGTAGCCGATGTCGGTCTTGCGGTTCGACCAGTCGATGTTGTTGTAGCCGATGCTCCCCGCCACGCGCCCCGCGTGGAAGATGAGCGTGGCGAAGCCCTGGTCTTCGGCGTACTGCCGTATCTGGCGGCGTATGAACTCGCGCGCGTCCTCTATGGAGTAGCGCTCGCTGGCCCAGGGCATCCACGGCCGCAGGTGCGCGAGGTCGCGCCGCACGAGCGCCGTCAGCTCCTCCGCGAAGCCCTCGTCTACGGGTCGCAGCTCGGTGTCTTCGTCCAGTCGTCGGCTAATCATCGCCTCACTCTCCGCCCGCCGTGGAAGTCTGCACGGCCTGAGCCCCGTTCGCAAGCACTTTCGACGGCGAAGGCTCGGCCGCGCCGCCCGCCGGGAGCGAGACGCGCACGCTCGTCCCGCGTCCGCCGTCAACGTCGCCGCCCGACTCGACCTCGATGCGGCCGCCGTGCGCGGTGACGATGCCGTAGCAGACGGCGAGCCCCAGACCCGTCCCGCGCCCCGCGCCCTTCGTCGTGAAGAACGGGTCGAAGACGCGCGGCAGAACCTCCGCGGGGATGCCGTGGCCGGTGTCCGAGACCTCGACCGAGACTTCGCCGGTAGCGCCCGCCGCCGCGGCGTGCGAGAGCCGCACGCGGAGGTCGCCGCCGTCGGGCATCGCGTCGCGCGCGTTGAGCAGGAGGTTCAAAAAGACCTGCTGCAACTGATCCGCGTCGGCCGCGACCTGCGGCGCGCGCGGGTCGAAGGAGGTCTCGACGCGCAGGCGCTTAAAGCCCTTGTCGAAGCCGGCGAGGCGCAAGGAAGATTCGACGACGCGCGCGAGGTCGAGGGGCGCGCGCTCGGGCGGGCGCTGGCGCGCGAAGTCCATCATGTCGCGCAGCACTTGCGAGATGCGCACGATCTGCGTCGAGACCAGCCGCAGCATCTCGCGCGTCTCGGCCTCGTTCTCCTCGTTGAGCCGGCGCGACTGTAGAATCTGGATGAGCGAGGAGATGGAGGCGAGCGGGTTGTTGACCTCGTGCGCCACGCCCGCGGCGAGCGCGCCCGCGGCGGCCAGCTTCTCGGTGCGGACGAGGTGCTCGTTCAGCGCGCGGAGGCGCTCGATGTCCTCGGCCATCTTGCGACTCATCTCGTTGAAGGAGTCTGCGAGCAGGCCGACTTCGTCGTTGCTCTTGAGCTCGACCTGCGTGCCGTAGGCCCCGCCGGCCACGTCTACGGCCGCCTCGGTCAGACGGCGCAGCGGGCGCGAGATGATGCGTATGACGAGCGCGACGAGCAGCAGGTTCGGGACGAGCGCCGTGATGACCGAGAAGACGAGGTAGCGCTTCCAGGCTTCGGCCGTGCGGTCGGCGAAGCTCCACCAGACGATCGGAATCTGGAAGAGCGCGAAGCTCAGCACCGCGACCGCCGCGATGGAGAAGGCGACCTTGTAGGCGATGGAGAAGAGGCGGAACTGGTCAAGCGCCGACTGGATGGAGAAGAGCTTGAAGTTCGTGATGGCGTAGGCGTAGATGACCGCGCCGACCAGGACGAAGACCGAGCCCACGGGGAGCAGCGTGTAGACGCCCGCGAGCGGGAGCACGATGTTGGCCGCCGTCTTCAGCGTCGCCGTCACGACCAGCGCCCAGAGTATCGCGCCGAGCTGCTTGCCCCACAGGCTCCCGCGGTAGCGCCGCCACTTGCGCAGCAGCAGCCAGAAGCCGTAGGCGAACAGGCCGTAGATGTAGAGGCCGAAGGCGTACGCGAGCGGCGTCAGCCGGATGCGGAAGTCGGCGCCGTCGAAATCAATGCGGCTCCACATCATCCCCGCGAGCGCCGCCGGGACGAGGACGAGCCCGGGCGCGAACATCACGGCCGCGCGCCTCGCGGGCACCTCCGCGTTCTCCGGAAAGACCCACGCGAAGACGACGAAGGCGAGTTGGAGCAGCAGCGCCAGCGCGAAGCTCAGTCCCGCCCACCACGCCGCGAGCGAGCGCCCGCCGCCGAAGCCCCACATCAAAATGTCGTTGACGGTCCAGAGCGCGAGGCAGGCGATGAAGGCCGCGAACGTCTGGTGGCCGCGGCTGCGCGGCGCGGCCACGAAGACGTAGAAGCCGAGCAGCACGAGCGTGAAGAGCGAGAGCAGCAGCAGCGCGAGAAGCATTTGGGGAAGCAGACGGTGGACGGTAGTCAGTAGAAAAACCCGTCAGGCCGGCGAGTCTTCTTTAACAGTCAACGTCCGGCGAGCGGAGCCTGCTGACTACCGTCTACCGACTCCTGACTACTTGAGCCACGGACTCATAATCATCGCCGCAATCGTCAGCGGGACGCCGAACGCGAGCGGCCAGACGTGGCGCTCCTCAATCATACCACCGTGCGAGAGCAGCCTGTGAAGAACCGCGAAGACGGGGAAGGCCGCGAGCGCCACGGGGACGGCGACGAACACGCCGACGACCGCGCCAATCAGGAACCCGACCGCGCCACCCGCCGCGCCCGTCACGACGCCCCAGCAGAGTCCGTAGAGCAGCGCGACGAGCAGCGTCGCCGGCACGCCGTGCGTGCGCGGGTCGCCCGCCTTGCGCCCGAGGAATCCGCCGAACTTGCGCCCGACTACGCAGCAGAGGACGTTCATCAACAGGAAGAGGACGCCCCAGAAGATGAGGCCGTCGGCGCTCGGGAGTTTCCCCCACGGGCGGTCGCCGATGATCCCGGCGAGCATGCGCGCGAAGAGCGCGAAGGGCGGGAAGAGCCCGAGGAACGTGCCGAACCAGCGGTAAGCCTCCTCGGTCGAGAGCGGCCGGAGCATCGAGAGCATCCGGCGCTCCTCGACTTCGAGCGCGAGCCTGCGGCGCTCGGTCTCGGGCGCCAGCTCGAACCTGAGCCAGCTCAGCCGCCGTGCGGTGTTGATGTCGGGAACGTCGAGCTGGCAAACGCTATAGGAACCGCCTGTGTCGTACATGGTTCTTCTCCTTCACTGCCGTCGGCGCGGCCGGCCTGTCCCGGCTCCGCGTCGAGCAGTCGCGCCGCGCGCACGGCGGTCGCGCGGTCGCCGAGCAGCGCCGTCAGCTCGGCGACCCGCGAGAGCGCGCGCGTCAGCGCCTCGGAACTCCGCGCGGCGTCGCCGGCGCGTAACTGGTCCTTGCAGTGGGCGGGGCGTCGCGACTCGCTCGGTTCGACCGCGAGGTCGCGGACGGCCGCGAGC
>DASWNR010000133.1:0-9031 GCA_036399155.1 Pyrinomonadaceae bacterium | reverse complement strand
GATGTAGTAGGGAAGTATCGCAACTTCGTTGGCGTGTATCTCGTGCTCGAATTTGTACGGGAGATACTGCGCCGGGATGTGCTCAATCAGCTCCGCGACGAACGTGCCCGTGCCCGTCGCCGGGTCTAAAATCTCCACGTTCTTATCCGCGAGCGTGCGGTTGAAATGTTTTTCGAGCAGGTAATCCGTGCTCTCTATCATAAACCGCACGATCTCGTTCGGCGTGTAAACCACGCCCAGACGGTCTGCGCCCTTCGGGTTATAAACCTTGTAGAAATTCTCGTAGACGACCTTCAGGAATTTCTGCTTTTCGTGGTGGTCTGCGATTCCGGCCGCCGCGTCCCTGATCGTGTCGTAATAGCTGCGGATGCTGCCCAGATAATTCTGCCGCACGCCGTACGTCATGAAAGATTCGATCACCGCTTCCAATTCACGCGCGATGTTGTTGTGACGTAGAAACTCGGCGTTGGCAAAGACGTTGGTGAAGATGTCCGCGGTCAGGATGTGCTGAATCATCATCTCGCGCACGTCTTCGAGCGTAATCTCCGGGTTGATCTCCACCTGACAATTCGCCAGAAACTCGTCGCGCCTGACGATAAAATTCTTGTTGGTGTCGGCCTCGGTTTGAATCAGGTGTCGTAAGCTCTCGACAATCGTCGGCACGTCCTCGGTGAACTTCACCAGCGCCTTGTTAAACTCCTGAACCTGCGGCGGCTCGAAATTGACGAAGGTGTGCAGAATCCTTTCGAGCAGTTCCGCGTCCTTCATCGAAACGCGCATCACCTGCCGGTTCTCCTGAAACAACACGGCCGTCCGGCTGTCCTCGAAAAGCGTGTTCGTCAGGGGATAGCCCCTGGCAATCTTGGCTTGAATCTCTTTGTCAATGTCGTCTTTGATGTCCTTACTTTCCCAATACCCGAAGTCCAACCGCAGAGCGTTTTTCAAAGCCCCGTCGGGAATGATGTTCGTCCCCTTCGTGCTTTTAATCGCTATTTTCGGCACCAACATCAGATTACGCCGCTCGGCATACGAATTAACCAACTGGATAAAAGCGTGCTCGACCGTGGTCTCGTTGCGGCTGCCGCCGAAGCGAATCGTTTCGTCGAGTTTGTTGTAGTAGTTGTTGAGGAGTTGTTTGGACATAAAGGTGATTATACATCGCGGCGTCGGGCTATCTAATCTTTGGGCAAAATCTCTCGTCGGGCAAAACCTTGCGTGAGTATTTTGTCCCACCTCCGGACGGCAGTTATTGTTCAAAGCGGGTATGAAGCGGGTATTAACAAAAACGGGAGACTTGTCGTCTCCCGTAAGTTGTTAATTTAATTGATGAGCCGAGCAGGACTCGAACCTGCGACCCGCTGGTTAAAAGCCAGCTGCTCTACCAACTGAGCTATCGGCCCGCGCGTGGGTGATTATAGTTAGCGGCGGGGGATTATTCAAACTCATTCCCCGCCGGCGTCGGGCGGGTGTTCGAGGTGGTACCGCATGAGGCGGTGTAGGGTGGCGTCGTCCTCGTCGGTGAGGTCGGAGAACTCGATGCCGAAGCCGGTGTCGCGGAGGTAGTAGAGCACCTCGCCCCGCAGCTCCCACCACTCGTGCTCGGGGAGCGGGACGCGTACGTAGATCGTCTTGCCGAAGAGCGGCTGGACGGCGCCCGTCTCCAACAGACACCCGCCGCGGCTCAAAGAAGTTATCTTGCCGTGGTGCTCGTACCGAGGCGTCAGCCCCCACTCGACGGGGAGCGAGGCCGGCACGCGTGTGACTTTTCTGCGTCCTCTTTTCACGTCAGAAAATCCGGCCGCGCGGGCGTCCGACGCCCGACCCGCTTTACGGTTCGAGCCAGCGCGCGAGCGCGGAGTCGCGGACGAGAATGGTCTGGCTGCGCTCCGGGCCCGTGGAGACGAGGCCGACGGGCACGCCTATCTGCCCCGAGATGAAATCGACGTAGTCGCGCGCCGCGCGCGGAAGCTCGTCCAGCTCGGTCATACCCTCGGTCGAGGTGCGCCAGCCGGGCAGCGTCTCGTAGACGGGCTCGACCTCGCGCAATTCCTGCGAGACGGCGGGGAAGGACTCGCACGCCTCGCCGCCCCTACGGTACCCGACGCAGACCTTTATCTCGTCGAGCGCGTCGAGGATGTCGAGCTTGGTCAGGGCGACCGTGTCGAAGCCGTTGATCTCGGCGGCGTAGCGCGTGGCGAAGGCGTCGAACCAGCCGCAGCGGCGCGGCCGCCCCGTGGAGACGCCGTACTCGTGGCCGCGCTCGCGTATGAGCTGGCCTATCTCGTCCTCGCCTTCGAGCATCTCGGTCGGGAAGGGGCCTTCGCCGACGCGCGTCGAGTAGGTGCGGACGATGCCGAGCACGCCGTCGATCTTCTGCGGCGCTAAGCCAAGACCCGCGCAGACGCCGCCCGAGGTCGTGCTCGAAGAGGTGACGAACGGGTACGTGCCGTGGTCAACGTCTAAGAGCGTGGCCTGCGCGCCCTCGACGAGGACGCTCTGCCCCTCGCGTACGGCGCGGTTGATGAAGTGCGTGGTGTCTGTGACGAACGCCCGCATACGCTCGGCGAGCGGGGCGATCTCTTTGAAGACCTCGTCGGGCTTGAGTTCCGTGCCGCGGTACTGCCGGATGACGAGGTTGGCGTCCTCGATGTTGCGCTCGATGCGCGAGCGCAGCACTTCGGGGTTCATCGCGTCGGCGACGCGGATGCCGCGCCGGCCGGCCTTGTCCTCGTAGGCGGGGCCGATGCCGCGCAGCGTCGTGCCGACCTTCTCGTTGCCGAGACGCTCCTCGCTCGTGTGGTCGAGCGCGCGGTGGTAGGGGAGTATCAGGTGCGCGCGCGAGCTGACCTTGACCCACTCGGGCGTGACCGAGAGCCCCTGCGAGGCGAGGCGGTCGGCCTCGGCGAAGAAGGCGATGGGGTCGATGACCATCCCGTTGCCGAGCACGCAGGTCTTGCCCGGGTGGATGATGCCTGAGGGGATGAGGTGCAGCGCGTAGGACTTGTCGCCGACCTTCACCGAGTGCCCGGCGTTGTGGCCGCCCTGGTAGCGCGCGACCACGTCGAAGCGCTCGGCCAGCAGGTCGACTATCTTCCCCTTGCCCTCGTCGCCCCACTGCGCGCCGATTACAACGATGACTTTGGACATAAAGAAGCTCTCAGCTTTTAGCCCTTAGCTTTTAGCTCTCTCCTCATAGCCAAGCAAGTTGGCGTCGGACGGACGTGACGGGGTTTAAAGCTAAAAGCTAACGGCTAATAGCTAACAGCTAACTGGCTCTTTCCAGCTTGATCGGCTTCTCGATGAAGTAGAAGCTGCAAGTGCCGCGCACCTCGTTGAGGTCGCGGCGGTCGATGGGGAAGAGGCGGCACTGCGAGGGGCGGTCTTCGTAGATGCCGCAGGTCGACGTGCCGTCGCCGTGCTTCTTGAGGAAGGGGCACTTGAAGAGTATCTCGCAGCATTCGCCGCAGCGGTTGCAGTCGCCGCGCCGCAGGGACAGCGCCTCGATGACCTCGTCGCGCTTGAAGCGGATGCGGACGAAGCGGCGGAGCTTGCCGTGCGCCTGCCGCGCGCGGAACTTGGCGTCCTCGACCGCCTGGGTGCGCCGCGCGGCGAGCCGCTCCTCGAAGGAGCGGCGCTGGCGTGCCGCGCGGCTGGCTGCTGTGCTTGGTCTCATTACTGGCGGCTGACTCGGCACCGACCCGCGTGCGGGCGGGGAGAGCGCGGGCCGCGCAAGCCGCCCACGCGGGCGGGGCGGGGCCGCTGGCCCCCGCGCGGAAACGCGCGAGCGGCGCGGGCTTCCCACGACCGGGAGGCCCGCGCCGCCCCACTCACGGTCAGGCGCTGGCCGCGCCGCTCTGCACGTGCTTGTCGATCATGCGCGAGATGGCCTCCTTCGAGGTCGCGCCCACCACGCGCTCCTCCTCCTTGCCGTTCTTGAAGAGGATGAGCGTCGGGATGCCCTTGATGCCGTAGCGCTGCGAGACGGCCGGGTTGTCGTCCACGTTGAGTTTGACGACCGCGGCCGTGTTCTGGAAGTTCTGCGCGACGGCCTCGACCGTCGGCGCGAGCATCCGGCACGGCGCGCACCAGGGCGCCCAGAAGTCCACGAGCACGGGCTTGTCAGACTTGAGCACGTCCGACTCGAAGTTGCTGTCGCTCACGTCCTTGACGTAATCACTCATGATTTCAAATCTCCTTCGACTGCTTTTACTACCGACGACTTAAAATTTGCGGCCTACAGGTCGAACAGCGCGTGGTAGACCCTCACGTACTTGCGCGCCGCCGCGCCCCACGAGTTGTCCACGGCCATCCCGTTCCGCTGAATCCGACGCCAGACCTCGGGGCGCGCGTACCAGTAGAGCGCCTCGCGAACCTTGCCGAGCAGCGCCTGCGCGCTGTAGGGGCCGAACTTGAAGCCCGTGCCCTCGCCCGTCTCGGGGTCGAACTGCTCGACCGTGTCGTCGAGCCCCCCCGTCGCGCGCACGACCGGCACCGTGCCGTAGCGCATCGAGTACATCTGGTTGAGCCCGCACGGCTCGAACAGCGACGGCATCAGGAAGATGTCCGCGCCGGCCTCGATGTGGTGCGCCAGCGGCTCGTTAAAACCCCGGTAGACGGCGACGCGCGTCGGCGCGCTGTCCTTGAGCCGCTGTAAGAAACTTTCGTACTCGCCCTCGCCGGAGCCGAGCGAGACGAACGTCGCGCCGGCCTCAAGCATCTGCCACGCGACCTGCCTGACGAGGTCGAAACCCTTCTGCGAGACGAGGCGCGAGATCGAGGCGACGACCGGCCTGTCGGGCTCCTCCGGCAGCCCGAAGCGCCGCAGGAGTTCGAGCTTGCACGCGCGCTTGCCGGAAAGGTCTTCCGCCGTGTAGTGCGCGGGCAGGTGCGGGTCGGTGGCGGGGTCCCACACGTCGTAGTCGACGCCGTTGGTGATGCCGACCAGTCGGTCGCGCCGCTGCCGCATCAGCCAGTCGAGCCCGTGCCCCTGCTCGTGCCCCTGAATCTCGAAAGAGTATCGCGGGCTGACGGTCGAGACGGCGTCGGCGGTCATCAGCCCGGCCTTCAGAGACGAGGCCGCGCCGTTCGACAGGAAGACGTTCGACTCCTCGCCGCCCCTGAAGCCCAGCCGGTACAAATCGCCCGGGTCGAAGAGCCCCTGGTAGGCGAGGTTGTGAATCGACATCAGCGTCCGCGTGTTCGCCAGAAACCCGCCCCACGGCCGACCCCCCCAGGCCCACGTGACGGCGAAGCCCGAGGGCCAGTCGTTGCCGTGAATCACGTCGGGCGCCTGTCCCAGCCTGCCGAGGAGCGCGAGCGCCGCGCGGCTGAAGAAGGCGAAACGGTAGTGGTCGTCGGAGAAGCCGTAGACCTTCCCGCGCGCGAAGAACTCGGGCGCGTCGAGGAGGAAGGCCGGCGCGCCGGCCGCGTAAGAGAGGTAGACGGAGACCGCGCGGCTGCCGCCGAGCCAGTCCACTTCGAGGTTGTCAAAGACCCTTTCGCTCAGCAGCGCGCGGTCGGTCGTGTCGTAGAGCGGGTGGATGAGCGCGGCGTCCACGCCTTCGTCTACGAGCGCCTTCGGGAGCGCCCCGGCCACGTCCCCGAGGCCGCCGGTCTTGGCGAATGGCACCGCCTCGGACGAAAGAAACGCGACGCGCACTTATCCCCTTAACCGCACCGCGCCCCCACGGGAGGCGCGAGTCCTTCAGACAAACTTGACTGCTATATCAGGGGATAATATCGCGAAGCCGCGAGGGGTTTGTCAAGAAAGCTCAAAGGCGGTGATGGGTGACGAGTGATAAGTGATAAGAGGGGGCCGGCCCTTTCTCATCACCCACCGCCCGTCACCCACCACTCCCCACTAGCTCTGCATCGAGGCGAGGAACTCGGCGTTGTTCTTGGTCTTGCCGAGGCGCTCCAGGACGACCTCCATCTGCTCGACGGGCGAGAGGGGGTTGAGGACGCGGCGCATGACCCAGACGCGGTTGAGGTCTTCCTTCGAGAGGAGCAGCTCCTCCTTGCGCGTGCCCGACCGCTGGAGGTCGATGGACGGGAAGAGGCGCTTGTCGGAGAGCCTGCGGTCGAGGTGGATTTCCGAGTTGCCGGTGCCCTTGAACTCCTCGAAGATGACGTCGTCCATGCGCGAGCCGGTGTCGATGAGCGCGGTGGCGATGATGGTGAGCGAGCCGCCCTCCTCGATGTTGCGCGCCGCGCCGAAAAAGCGCTTCGGGCGCTGCAAGGCGTTGGCGTCGATGCCGCCCGAGAGAATCTTGCCCGACGGGGGGACGACGGCGTTGTGCGCGCGCGCGAGGCGCGTCAGGGAGTCGAGCAGGATGACCACGTCGCGCTTGTGCTCGACGAGGCGCTTGGCCTTCTCGATGACCATGTCGGCGACCTGCACGTGGCGCGTCGGCGGCTCGTCGAAGGTCGAGGAGATGACCTCGCCCTGCACCGAGCGCTGCATGTCGGTGACCTCCTCGGGGCGCTCGTCGATGAGCAGGACGATGAGCGTCACCTCGGGGTGGTTGTTAGAAATCGAGTTGGCGATGGCCTGGAGCATCATCGTCTTGCCGGTGCGGGGCGGGGCGACGATGAGGCCGCGCTGGCCCTTGCCCAACGGCGTGACGAGGTCGATGACGCGGCCGACGATGTTCTCGCCCGCGGTCTCCATCCGCAACTGCTCGTCCGGGTAGAGCGGCGTCAGGTTGTCGAAGAAGACCTTGTCGCGCGTCTCGCCGGGCGCCTCGAAGTTGATGGCCTCGACCTTGATGAGCGCGAAGTAGCGCTCGCCCTCCTTGGGCGGGCGAATCTGGCCGGAGACGGTGTCGCCGGTGCGCAGGTCGAACTTGCGTATCTGCGACGGCGAGACGTAGATGTCGTCGGGGCCGGGCAGGTAGTTGTACTCGGGCGCGCGCAGGAAGCCGAAGCCGTCGGGCAGCGTCTCCAACACGCCCTCGGAGAAGATGAGCCCGCTCTTCTCGGTCTGCGCGGCGAGGACCTTGAAGATCAGCTCCTGCTTGCGCATCCCCGTCGCGCCGGGCACGTCCAAATCCTTGGCGATCTGCGTCAGCTTCGAGATGGACATCTCCTTGAGCGTGGCGAGGTTGAAGGTGTCGCCCTCGCCGATGCGGAAGGAAGCCTCGTCGGCCGACTCGTCCACGTCGGGAATGTCCACGTCGGGCATCGGCTCGACGGCGGCCGCCGAGGATTTGCCCGCGTCCCTGTCCGCCGCGCCGTTGGCGCCCGTCCTGCTGCTGCTGGTGCGTGTGCGTGTTGTGCGTTCTCGTGACATCTCAGTTTTTTCTCTTCGTCGCCCCCCGTAAAGGCGGCGCGCCCTTCTAATCCGTTCGCGGCCGACGTACTCGCGCCCTTAACTAAGGCGGTGCCGGCACGCCCGCGGTGCCTACAGAATCTGGTTGAAATTATTGCCGATTATGTGTCGGGAATGACGCCTTATTGATGGCCCCCCAACACGGGGGGCGCGCTTGAGGGGCGCTTGGGGCACGGCTGGCGCGGCCTGCCCTCGGCGGTCGGCCCGCGTCCCGGCGAATTCGCGGGGCGCTTCGAACTGTACGCCTCCGCCCTCTCGTCTTTGTGTACGGGATTTCCGTTCGCCCGTTGGATGCCCGGCCCCCCCGCGCGGTTGCGCAAAATCCTTCCGTTGGTGTCAACACTCAAGAGGGGGATTGTTGTGAGGAGGCCACTGCCTCTTCGATGGCCCGCCAGACGCGTTCGCGCCCGTGCCCTGTGGTCGCGGAGTAGGCGACCAACTCTCCGCCTGCGCCACTGCCCACCGCGTCCAGCACTTTGCGAGCGCGCGCGAGGTTTTTGTGCGACTCGTTTTGCGAGAGCTTATCGGATTTGGTGGCGACCGTCAGGAAGGGCTTACCGTTAGCGAGTAGCCATTCGCGGAGCTGCAAATCCAATGTCGTGGGTTCGTGGCGCGAGTCTACGATGTGAATTGATAGCACAAGCGAGTCGCGCTTGGCAAGGTAATCGGCGACGAGCCTGCCCCACGACTCGCGCACGTCGCGCGGCACGCGTGCGAAACCGTACCCGGGCAGATCTACGAAGTAGAAGCGTTCATTAATCAGGAAGAAATTGAGCGCTTGCGTACGCCCCGGTGTCGAGGAGGTGCGCGCAAGCCCCTTCACCTTCAGCAGCGAGTTGATCATCGAGGACTTGCCGACGTTCGACCGCCCCATGAAGGCCACCTCCGGCCTGCGGTCGCTCAGCCAATGCGACTCCTCGAACGCGCTCTTGACGAACCTCGTGCTCGTGACTTTCATGAAATGAACGTCCGCGGGCCGCGGCCGGTAAGCCGTGACAGGACGAAGTCGTCTTCGCCCGTCGCGGCTTACGGCCCGCGGGCCGCGGCTGTTACGCGTTGGCCGCGTCGGCCTCCGTGCGCTCCTCGACGGCGGCGGCGCGCGCCTGCGCTATCGCCTTCGACATCGCGCGGGCGCGCGCGATTCGCGCCTCGGACTCGGGCATCGCCAGGACGGCCTGCTCAAGGTGCCTGAAGGCGTTCGGGTTGCCGTTGTTGGCGCGTATCTCTTCGAGGAAGGGCTGAATCTTGGCGAAGACGAACATCTGCTCGCCGTTCGCGTCGTTGAACATCTCGGCGTCGATGGCGCCGTGGTTGACGAACGAGCAGGCCATGTCCCAGTAGGTCGTCACCATCCTGAGGTAGGCGCTGTGCTCGCCCATGACGGCGCGCTGGATGTCCTCGAAGCTCTCGGGGTTAAAGGCGAAGAACCAGTTGCGCGCCTCGCGCATCACGGATTCGCGGCGCAGCTCGTAGAGCTTGAGTATGAGTTCGGCGCTCCGGGCTTTGTCTGTCATCGGGTGTTTTGTCTCCTCGGGAAGATTATGTCGGACGAACGGGCGAAAGCTTCTGGCGGGTCCTGACGAGCGGGGCGGGAGCGTCGCGGCGCGTAATCCTTGAACGCCTGAACGCTGCCTTGCTGAACTGGGACGCCGGGAAGGCGAACTTTACAGGCGTGGCGGTGGGCGTGTCAACCGCGTGCGT
>DASWNR010000132.1:0-2020 GCA_036399155.1 Pyrinomonadaceae bacterium | reverse complement strand
AGTAGGGCTGGTTCGTCCAGTATTTCAAATTGTGGCGCGACTCGCGGCCGGGGAGGCAGAAGTTGGAAATCTCGTACTGCCCGTAGCCCGCCCGCTCGGTGCGCTCGCACATCAGGCGGTACATCTCGGCGGCGAGGTCTGGGTCGGGGTCGGCGTAGCGACCCGCGCGAATCTGCTCGGCGAGCGGCGTGCCCTCGTGGACTTCGAGCAGGTAGAGCGAGAGGTGTTCGGGGCGCAGGCGCAGGGCCTCTTCGAGGTTGCGCGACCATGCTTCCGCGGTCTGCCGCGGGAGCCCGGCGATGAGGTCGAAACTGACGTTGTCGAAGCCCGCCCCGCGCAGGGACTCGAACGTCCGGCGCGTGTCGTCGGAGGAGTGCGTGCGGCCGAGCCGCCGAAGCTCGCGGTCGTCGAAGGTCTGCGCGCCGAAGCTCGCGCGGTTGACCCCTGCGTCGCGCAAAGCGCGCAGGGACTCGGGCGTGACCGTCCCGGGGTTCATCTCCAGAGTCACCTCGGCGCGCGCGTCAATGTCGAAGCGGCGTCGCACCGCTTCGAGCACGAAGGAGACCTGCGCGGGGCTGAGCAGCGAGGGCGTGCCCCCGCCGAAGTAGATTGTGTCCACTTCGGCGCGGCCCTCGGCGCGGGCGAACGACTCCACCTCGCGCGCGAGCGCGCCGACGTACCTCTCGGCGAGCGCGCCCTCGTAAGCCCCGGTGGCGAAGTCGCAGTAGGAGCAGCGCGAGCGGCAGAAGGGGACGTGTATGTAGACTCCGGCGCGATCCATGTTCGACGTTTGCGCGATTATAACACGCGCCCCGAGGCGCCGAAGGCGCACGAACGTTCGCCCGCGCGCCCCGGGTTTTTACGACCGCCTTAGTCTCTACTTCGCGGCCGCGCCGAGGCGGCGCAGGCTGCCCTCGCCGCTGACCTTGCGACGGCCGGCCACGCGCTCGGCCTCCTCGAAGGCGCGCAGAAGGTTGCCGCCGAGTATCTTGAGCACGTCGCCGTCCGAGTAGCCGCGGCGCAGAAGCTCGTACGTGATGTTCGGCATGTCGGACACGTCCCTGACGCCCTCGGGCAGGTTGGGCACGCCGTCGAAGTCGGAGCCGATGCCGACGTGGTCTACGCCCGCGACCTTCGCGACGTGGTCGATGTGGTCGACGAGCATCGAGAGCGTCGTGTTCGGGATGGGGTTGACCTCGTTGAGCTTCCGCAGCTCCTCTTCCAGACCCGCGGGGTCGTCCTTGTAGCGCTCGCGCAGCTCGGCGCGCTGCCCGCGCAGCTTCTCGTCGCGCTCAAGCGCCGCGACGCGCACCCTCTCGTCGAGGAAGACCGGGTAGAAGTTGATCATCACGACGCCGCCGTTGCGCGCGATGCGCTTCAGAAGCTCGTCGGGCACGTTGCGCTTGTGGTTCGAGAAGGCGCGCGCCGAGGAGTGCGAGGCGATGACCGGCGCCTTCGTCACGTCGAGCACGTCCGACATCGTCTCGTCCGAGACGTGCGACACGTCCACGAACATCCCCAGGCGGTTCATCTCGCCCACGACCTCGCGCCCGAAGTCCGAGAGGCCGCCGTGGCGCGGGGCGTCGCAGCAGGCGTCGGCCCACTCGTTGGTGTTGTTGTGCGTGAGCGTCATGTAGCGCACGCCGAGGCGGTAGAACTCGCGCAGCGCCGCGAGCGAGTTCTCGATGGCGTGGCCGCCCTCGATGCCGAACAGCACGCCGACCTTCCCCCGCCTCTTCGCGCGCCGGATGTCGGCCGCCGAGCCCGCGAACACAAGGTCGCCCGGGTACTTCTCAAGCATCCGGTAGCTGACATCTATCAAGTCGAGCGCGCGCCGCGCGGAGCCGCCCCGCGTCGCGTAATTCTTCGCGACCCAGTCGGGGGTCGCGTACTGCCTGTCCACGTAGATCGAAAAGAACGTCCCCGTCATCCCCGACTGTTTCAGACGCGGGATGTCCGTGTGATACTTCCCGGTCGAAGGCGTCCCCAGGTCGTAATCCTCGTCCGCCATAATCGTCGG
>DASWNR010000131.1:0-7205 GCA_036399155.1 Pyrinomonadaceae bacterium | reverse complement strand
CATCGTTGACACTGACGCGCCGTCGGCGACGACGACGGCGCAGACGCCCGGCACGAAGGGGGAGGCCCCTGCGGCCCCCGCGTCATCGCCCGCGCGTGGACGCAGGGGGCGCGCGAAGCGGCGCGGCGGCGCGGCCCCGCGGGCTTCGCGCGCGCCCGCCTCACGCGCGGAGGAGGAGAAGCCTTTTGAAAAATAGAGTGGTCAAGACGGAAGAGGAGTGGCGGCGTGCGCTCACGCCAGAGCAGTACCGCGTCGCGCGGCAGAAGGGGACGGAGCGGCCGTTCTCGGGCGAGTACAACGCGAGCCGCGAGCCGGGGACGTACCTCTGCGCGGCCTGCGGCGCGGAGCTGTTCACGTCCGAGGCGAAGTTCGACTCGCACTGCGGCTGGCCCAGCTTCTACGAGCCGAAGGAGGGCGACGGCGTCCGCACCGAGCTGGACACGAGCCACGGCATGACCCGCACCGAAGTGCTCTGCGCGACCTGCGACGCGCACCTCGGCCACGTCTTCGACGACGGCCCGCTCCCCACGGGGCAGCGCTACTGCATCAACTCGGTCGTGCTCAAGCTCAGGAGAGCCGGCGAAGAGTCGCAAGAGTCAGAAGAGTCGGGAGGGTCGGGAGACGGGGCGCGAGGGTGACGAGGGCGAAGCCTTCCGCCGCCTGCTGGAGAGCACGGCGTAAAGCCCGACGCCCGGCGGGAGGTGTGCGGGCTCGTCGCTAAGCCTTAGCTATGGCCGAAGAGAAGAAGAAGATGCGCCCGTCGCCCTCGCAGTCCTGGCGCGACGCGAAGGAGCTGATCTGGGCCCACCGCTCGCGCCTGTCGGTCGGGATGGCGCTGATGCTCGTCAACCGCCTCTCGGGGCTCGTGCTGCCCGCCAGCTCGAAGTACCTGATCGACGAGGTCATCATCAAGCGTAACGCCGGCCTGCTCGTCACGATTGCGCTCGTCGCCGGCGCGGCGACCGTCGTCCAGGCCGTTGCCTCGTTCGCGCTCTCGCAAGTCCTCGGCGTCGCCGCGCAACGCGCCATCACGGAGATGCGCAAGAGCGTCCAGGCGCACGTCGCGCGGCTCCCCGTCCGCTTCTTCGACTCGACGCAGACCGGCGTCCTCATCTCGCGCGTGATGACCGACGCGGAGGGCATCCGCAACCTCGTCGGGTCGGGCCTCGTGCAGTTGATCGGCGGGCTCGTCACCTCGCTGCTCGCGCTCAGCGTCCTCTTCTACCTGAACTGGCGGCTGACGCTCGTCACGCTCGTCGCGCTCGCCCTCTTCGGCGGGGCGATGTCGATGGCCTTCTCGCGCCTGCGCCCGCTCTTCCGCGAGCGCGGGAAGATTAACGCCGAGGTGACGGGGCGGCTCGCCGAGACGCTGGGCGGCATCCGCGTCGTCAAGGCTTACTCGGCCGAGCGGCGCGAGACGCTCGTCTTCGCGCGCGGCGCGCACCGCCTGTTCCGCAACGTCGCGCGCTCGATGACGGGCGTGTCGGGCGTGACCGCCTTCTCGACCGTCGTCGTCGGCGCCATCGGCGTCATCCTCACGCTGGTCGGCGGCCGCGCGGTGCTCGCGGGCGAGATGACGCTGGGCGACTTCTTCATGTACATCTTCTTCACCGCGCTCGTCGCCGCGCCGCTCGTCGAGATCGCCTCCATCGGGACGCAGATCACGGAAGCCTTCGCCGGGCTCGACCGCATCCGGGAGGTCAGGCGGCTGGCCACGGAGGACGAGGGCGAGGACGAGCGCGAGCCGCTCGGCCAGGTCGCGGGCGAGGTCGTCTTCGACGACGTGACCTTCGAGTACGAGCCGGGCGCGCCCGTGCTGCGCGGCGTCAGTTTCCGCGCGCCGGCGGGGACGACGACCGCGCTCGTCGGCTCAAGCGGCTCGGGCAAGTCGACGCTCATCGGCCTCGTGATGGCCTTCAACCGCCCCGCCGGGGGGCGCGTGCTGGTCGACGGGCGCGACCTCGCGGGCGTAAGGCTCAAGGACTACCGGCGGCAGCTCGGCGTCGTCTTGCAGGACAACTTCCTCTTCGACGGGACGGTCGCGGAGAACATCGCCTTCGCCGACCCGCACGCGACGCGCGAGCGCGTCGAGGCGGCCGGCCGCCTCGCGCACTGCGAGGAGTTCGTCAAAGGGTTCGAGAAGGGCTACGACACGGTGGTCGGCGAGCGCGGCGTGAGGCTCTCGGGCGGGCAGCGGCAGCGAGTGGCCATCGCGCGCGCCGTCGTCGCCGAGCCGAGGATACTCATCCTGGACGAGGCCACTTCGAGCCTCGACAGCGAGAGCGAGGCGCTCATTCAGGACGGCCTCCAGACGCTCCGGCGCGGGCGCACGACGTTCGTCATCGCGCACAGGCTCTCGACCATCCGCAGCGCCGACCAGATACTCGTCCTCGAAGCGGGCGAGATAGCCGAGCGGGGCACGCACGAGGAACTGCTCGCGGCCGGCGGGCGCTACCGCCAGCTCCACGACAAGCAGTACCGCTTCGAGCTGAACCGCTTCGTCAACCCCGGCGAGGACTTCACGCCCGAGCCGCCGCAGGCGGTGCCCGCGACGCCGGCGCCGACCAACCTTTAGACACGCCCGACGGGATTTTAAAAAGAGGGAGAAGAGAATGCCGGACGTTCCCCAGGCTTACGAAAATCACACGCGCTGGCACGCGCCCTTCCACTTCTTCGTGGCCCCGGTGCTGTTGACGAACTTCCTCGTCGCCCTCGTCCAGCTCATCCGCGACCCCGGCCTCGACCGGGGCTGGTGGCTGGTCGTCTCGGCCGCACTGGTCGCGCTGGCCGGGCTCGCGCGCGTCAACCCGCTCAAGACGCAGGACAGGATCATCCGGCTCGAAGAGAGCCTGCGCTACTACCAGCTCCTGCCCGAAGACCTCGCCGCGCGCGCCGCCGCGCTCACGCCCGCGCAGACCGCCGCGCTGCGCTTCGCGTCGGACGAGGAGCTTGAGGGTCTGGTGCGCGATGTGGTCGAAGGCCGCCTGACGAGGCCCGACGACATCAAGCGCGCCGTCAAGAACTGGCGCGCCGACACGCTCAGGGTGTGAAGCGTTCGGGTGCCGGCCCGCGCCCGGCGGAGGTGAAGTGCGATGTGTCTCAGTGACGACTGCGGCGAAGTGAGCGAGGGGAGGCGTTCCTTTCTCGGCGGCGTGTTCGGGACGCTGGCCGCGTCGGCGCTCGCCTCGCGCGTGCTCGGGCGTCAGCAGACTCAGCAGCAGCCGCCGAAGCCGGCCGCGCCGCTTGAGCCGCTGGCGCTCGGCGACCCGGGCGTCGCGCAGCGCGACTTCACTTTCAGGAGCGGCGGCGCGGAGATGCGCGCCTTCCTCGCGCGCCCGAGGCGTGCGGGTCGCTTCCCGCTCGTCGTCATCTTCTCGCCCAACCCGGGGCTCACGGACGACCTGCGTAACACCGCCGCGCAGCTCGCCCGGGGCGGCTTCCTCGGCCTCGCCTACGACACGTACTCGCGCGACCCCGGCATCACCGTCGCCCAGGTGCGCGAGCGCTTCGACTACTTCGCTGGCCGCGAGTTCGACGGGCTGAACCGCCGCGACATGGCGGCCGGCGTCGAGTACGTGCGCCGCCAGCCCTTCTACAGGCGCGGCCCCGTCGGCGCGATGGGCTTCTGCGGCGGCGCGCGCCAGGCGCTCATCTTCTCGACCGAGTTCGCGCAGGTCGGCGCGGTCGTCAACTTCTACGGCCCGCCCGTCCTCAACCCCGCGGCCTACCAGTCGCGCAAAGGCCCGTTCAAGCCCGACGTGATGGACGTGCTCGACAAGATTCGCGCGCCGGTGCAGTGCCACTACGGCGCGGCCGACCCCATCATCCCCCTGGCCGACGTGGAGCGGCTGGGGCGCGACCTGAAGGCGCAGGGGACGCCGGCCGAGGTCTACGTCTACGAGGGCGCGGCGCACGCCTTCTACGACTTCACGCGCCCGCGCTTTCACCCGGAGGCGGCCAGGCTCGCGCACGCGAGGATGATTCAATTTTTACAGAAGCACCTCGGCTGAGTCCGTGGGGGAGGGGAGCGGGATGATTGTCGGGAGGGTTCGGGAGGTCTGGCGCTACCCCGTCAAGTCGATGGCCGGCGAGCGTCTGGAAGCGAGCGGGGTCGGCGCGCGCGGGCTGTACGGCGACCGCGGCTGGGCCCTGCGCGACGAGAAGGCCGGCGAGATGCGCGGCGCGAAGATAAGCCCCGCGCTGATGCTCTGCGCCGCTCGCTACCGCGAGCAGCCTTCCGAAGATAGCGCGCCGCGCCACGCAGACATCACGCTCCCCGACGGCACGCACACGGCGACGGACGCGCCCGACGTGAACGCGCGGCTCTCCGAGGTCGTCGGGCGCAGCGTAACGCTCTGGCCGCTGCGCCCCGCGAGCGACCGCGCGCACTACCGGCGCGCGATGCCCGCCGCGCGGCTCGTGGGTTTCCTGAGCCGCTCGCGCAGCTTCCGCCGGCTGGCGCTCGGCGTGATGCGCGTCGCGGGGCGCGACAGGGAACTGCGCGAGGACTTCGGCCGCGTGCCGGGCGAGCCGCTGCCCGACCTCTCCGCGCTCCCCGCCGAAATCTTCGAGTTCACCTCGCCGCCCGGCACGTACTTCGACGCCTTCCCCGTACACCTGCTCACCACCGCCTCGCTCGACGCGCTCGCGCGTCTCAACCCGGACTCGGCGTGGGACGCGCGTCGCTTCCGCCCGAACTTTCTGGTCGAGACGGCCGAGGGCGTCGAGGGGCTCGTCGAGTCCGGCTGGGGCGGGCGCTCGCTGCGCGTGGGCGGGCTCGTGCTCAGGTGCGAGATGCCCACTCCGCGTTGCAGCATGACCATACAGGCGCAGGCCGGTTTCCCGAAAGACCCGCGCGTGCTCCGCACCATCGTCCGCGAGGCGGGACAGAACCTCGGCGCGTACGCTAACGTCCGCGAGGCCGGGCGCGTCTCGGTCGGCGACGAGGTGGAGCTACTCTGAGCGCGCGCGCCGCGTCTAAGTAATCATGAGAGATTTAAGCAGCGTTCCCTTCTCCGTCCTCGACCTCGCGCCGGTGCCCGCCGGGTCGGGCGTCGCCGACGCCCTGCGCAACACGCTCGACCTCGCGCGCCGCGCAGAGGCGCTCGGCTACCGACGCTTCTGGCTGGCCGAGCACCACAACATGACCGGCATCGCCAGCGCGGCGACCGCCGTGCTCGTCGGCCACGTCGCCGGCGGCACAAAGACCATCCGCGTCGGCTCGGGCGGCGTGATGCTGCCGAACCACTCGCCGCTCGTCGTCGCGGAGCAGTTCGGCACGCTCGAAGCCCTCTACCCCGGCCGCATCGACCTCGGGCTCGGGCGCGCGCCCGGCACAGACCAGCTCACGATGCGCGCGCTCCGCCGCAACTTCGCCGCCGCGAACGAAGACTTCCCGCGAGACGTGCAGGAGCTGCGCTCCTACTTCGCCGATTCGGGCGCTGAACGCCCCGTGCGCGCCGTGCCGGGCGCGGGGCTCGAAGTGCCCCTGTGGCTTCTGGGGTCGAGCCTCTACAGCGCGCGGCTCGCGGCCGAGCTGGGGCTGCCCTTCGCCTTCGCCTCGCACTTCGCGCCCGACTACCTGACGCACGCGCTCGAAGTCTACCGCGAGGGCTTCCGCCCCTCGTCGCAACTGAAAGAGCCTTACGCGGTGGCGTGCCTCAACGTCTTCGCGGCCGAGACCGACGAAGAGGCGCGGCGCCTCTTCACCTCGCTCCTACAGGCTTTCGTCAACCTGCGGCGCGGGCGGCCCGGCCCACTGCCGCCGCCCGTCGAGAGGGTCGAGGACGCCGGCTCCGAGATGGAGCTTGCAGGTACGGGGCACGCGCTGCGCTACTCGGTCGTCGGCTCGCCCGAGACCGTGAGGCGCGGCCTCGAAGCCTTCCTCGCGCTGACCGGCGTGGACGAGCTGATGATGACTTCCCAAATCCACGACCACGCCGCGCGCCTGCGCTCGCTGGAGATAGTGGCCGCCGTGCGCGACGGCGCGGGCGCGCCAACGCGAACGTGACGCGCGCGCCACACCGGCGCGAAGAACGGCACGCGCCGAAGCGTTAGAATAAAGTTTTCCGCAGAGTTTCTGGGAGGGAGTTAAGACGTGATTACGACCAAGGGATACGCCGCCCCGACCGCGGGCGCACGGCTTGAGCCGTTCTCGTTCGACAGGCGCGACGTGGGCGCGCGCGACGTGCTCATCGACATTCAATACTGCGGCGTCTGCCACTCGGACATCCACCAGGTGCGCGACGAGTGGGGCGGCTCCATCTACCCGATGGTGCCAGGCCACGAGATCGTCGGCCGCGTCGCGCGCGCGGGCGCGGAGGTGTCGAAGTTCAAGGAGGGCGACCTCGCGGGCGTCGGCTGCTTCGTCGACTCGTGCCGCACGTGCCGCAACTGCGGCGACGGCGAGGAGCAGTACTGCGAGAACCACCTCGTCTCGACCTACAACGGCACCGAGATGGACGAGAAGACGCCGACCTACGGCGGCTACTCGACGCGCATCGTCCTCGACGAGGACTACGCGCTGCGCGTCCCCGAGGGGCTGCCGCTCCCGAACGTCGCGCCGCTGCTCTGCGCCGGGATTACGACCTACGCGCCGCTGCGCCGCTTCAAGGTGAGCGAGGGGCAGAGGGTCGGCGTCGTCGGCCTCGGGGGGCTCGGGCACATGGGCGTCAAGCTCGCCGCCTCGATGGGCGCGCGCGTGACGGTCTTCAGCACCTCGCCCGGCAAGGAGCAGGACGCGCGCAAGCTGGGCGCGGACGATTTCGTCGTCACGCGCGAGCCGGGTTGGGCGGAGGCGCTCGCCGGCAAGTACGACCTCGTGCTCGACTGCGTCTCCGCGCCGCACGACATCAACGCGTACCTTGGCCTGCTGCGGCGCGAGGGCGCGCTCGCGCTCGTCGGCGCGCCGGAGAAGCCGCTTGAGGTGGCCGCCTTCTCGCTCATCACCAACGGGCGCACGCTCGCCGGCTCGATGATCGGCGGCATCCGCGAGACGCAGGAGATGCTCGACTACTGCGCCGACAAGGGCATCACCTCCGACATCGAGCTGATACCGGTTCAGCGCATCGAAGAGGCTTACGAGCGCACCGTCAAAGGAGACGTGCGCTACCGCTTCGTCATCGACATCGCCTCGCTCAAAGGCGAGTAGTCAGTAGTCGGTAGTCAGTAAACAGTAGGAAAGACAGAGGCGGGGGGGGGGGGGG
>DASWNR010000130.1:0-24402 GCA_036399155.1 Pyrinomonadaceae bacterium | reverse complement strand
TCGAGCTGCCCGTCATCGACCTCGGCGGGCTGCCCGCGGACGAGCGCGAGGCCGAGGCCGAACGCCGCGCCAACGAAGAGGCGCGGCGGCCCTTCGACCTCGCGCGCGGGCCGCTGCTGCGCGCGGCGCTGCTGCGGCTCGGGCCGCAAGACCACGTGCTGACGTTCGCCATGCACCACATCGTCTCGGACGGGTGGTCGCTCGGCATTCTGACGCGCGAAGTCAGCGCGCTCTACGAAGCCTTCTCGGCCGGCGCGCCTTCGCCGCTCGCGGAACTCCCCGTCCAGTACGCCGACTACGCGCGCTGGCAGCGCGAGTGGCTGACGGGCGAAGTGCTGGAGCAACAGCTCTCGTTCTGGAAGGGGCAGTTGGCGTCGGCCCCGCCGCGGCTCGACCTGCCGTTCGCCCGCCCGCGCCCGCCCGTCTCGTCGCCGCGCGGGGCGATGCACCTGGTGCGGCTCCCTGCGGTGTTGATGCAAAGCCTGCGCGCGCTCAGCCGCCGCGAGGGCGTGACGCTCTACATGACGCTGCTGGCCGCCTACCAGACGTTGCTCCACCGCTATTCGGGGCAGCCCGGCGTCGTCGTCGGCTCGCCCATCGCCAACCGCGACCGGCCCGAGGTCGAAGGCTTAATCGGCTTCTTCATCAACGTCCTCGCGCTCCACACGGACCTGTCGGGCAACCCGACCTTCGCGGAGCTGCTGACGCGCGTGCGCGAGACGACGCTCGGCGCTTACGCGCACCACGAGGTGCCGTTCGAGAAGATCGTGGGCGAGCTGCAACTGGAACGCGAGCCGGGCTTCGCCCCGCTGTTCCAGGCCGTCTTCGTCCTTCAGAATATGCCGCTCTCGGAGCCGGGCCTGACGCGCTTGACGTTCGGCCGCGTCCGCATCGACAAGGGCACGACGCAGGCCGACCTGTACCTCTCGCTGATGGAGACAGAGGGCGGGTTGAACGGCGTTCTCAAGTACAACACGGACATCTTCGACGCCCCGACCGCCGCGCGCATCGTCGAAGACTACGAGGCGCTCCTGACGGAAGTGGCGGCGCGCCCCGAGACGCGCGTGCTCGAACTCCGTCTGAGGCCGGAGCGCGACGCGGGCCGGGCCGCCGCACAGCCGTCACAGGTGCTCAACTACCGCGACGACCAATTCGCTTTTTGACGACCGAGGCCGGGGCTCCTGCCGCCGCCCGGCCGGGGAACTGTTTTTATGGACACGACCATCCCTGAAATCATCGCTTTCGACGCCGCGCTGCTCGAAGAGCGCGAGTACTGGGTCGGGCGGCTCTCGCGCGAACGCGGTCCCTCGAACCTGATCGCCGAGCACCAGCGTCCCGCCTTCTACGCGGCGGACAGGGACGCCTTCGACTTCGCCGCGCCCGACGAAGCGCGGAGGCGGTTGACGGCGCTCGCCGGCGGGTCGCCGTTCCTCGCGTACACGGTGCTGGTCGCCGCGGTCGGAGTCTGCCTGCAACGCTACACGGGCGGCGAGCGCGTCGCCGTCGGCAGCCCCGCGCTGAAGGAGCACGGCCGCCCCAACGCGCTGTCCATCGCCTTCGAGGTGGACGAGCGCGCCTCGTTCCGGGGGCTGCTGCTCAAGGTGCGCGAGACGCTGCTTGAGTCTTACGAGAGGCAGAGCTACCCGTTCACGCACCTCGTCAGGGACATCGCCCCCGAACAGCCGGGCCAGCGGTGCCCGCTCTTCGACGTGGCGGTCGTCCACGCCGACATCCACGGCGAGCTGCCCGACGCGGGCAACGACATCACCATCACGTTCGAGGGGGAGGCTGCGCGGCTGCGCGGCCGGGTCGATTACAACAAGGCTCTCTTCGGCCGGCCGCAGATAGAGCGGTTCGTCGAGCACTTCTTCAACGTCCTCAGCCGCGGCGTCGAGAACAGCGAGAGTCCGCTCCGCGACATTCAACTGCTCTCCGAGGCGGAGCGCGGCCGCCTGCTTTACGAGTGGAACGAGACGGCGCTCGACTACGCGAGCGGCGCGTGCGCGCACCACCTGTTCGAGCGTCAGGCCGCGCTGACGCCGGACGCGATAGCCCTGAAGCACGGCGACACCGCGCTGACCTACGCCGAGCTTGACGGACGCGCCGGCCAGCTCGCCTCTTACCTTCGCTCGCTCGGCGTCGGCCCGGACGTGATCGTCGGGTTATGCGTCGAACGTTCAATCGAAGCGATGGTCGGGCTGCTCGGCATCCTCAAGGCGGGCGGCGCGTACCTTCCGCTCGACCCCGAATACCCGCTCGAACGCCTCTCCTTCATGCTCGAAGACGCGGGGGTGCTCGTGCTGCTGACGCAGGAGAGTCTGGCCGACGAGCTGCCGTCGTACTGGGGGCAGGTGATTAGTCTGGACGCGGACTGGGACGAGATAGCGGCGGCGGGCGCGCCGGCGGGCGAGGGCGCGACGGTCTCGCCGGAGAATCTGGCCTACGTCATCTACACGTCCGGCTCGACGGGCCGGCCCAAGGGCGTGATGGTCGAGCACCGCAGCCTGTGCAACGTCGTGGCGGCGCAGCTCAAAGCCTTCGGCGTCGCCGCCGAGGATCGCGTGCTGCAATTCGCCTCGCTCAGTTTCGACGCCTCCGTGTCCGAAGTCTTCACGACGCTCGCCGCCGGCGCGACGCTCGTCAACGCCGACGCCGAGTCGATGCTGCCCGGCCCCGGCCTGCTCCGGCTCCTGCGCGAACAGTCCGTGACGGTCGTCACGCTCCCGCCTTCGGTGTCGGCCTCGCTGCCCGCCGAAGATTTGCCCGCGCTGCGCACGGTCGTCTCCGCGGGCGAGTCGTGCCCGGCCGACGTGGCCGCCCGATGGGGCGCGGGCCGCCGCTTCCTCAACGCGTACGGGCCGACCGAGGCCACCATCTGCGTCACGGTTCACGAGCACGCGGGCGGCGACGGCAGACCGCCCATCGGACGACCCATCGGCAACGTCAAGGTCTACCTGCTCGACCGCGACATGAACCCCGCCCCCGTCGGCGTGTCCGGCGAGCTGTGGGTCGGCGGCCTCGGCGTCGCGCGCGGCTACCTGAACCGACCCGGCCTGACCGCCGAGCGGTTTGCGCCCGACCCGTTCTCGGCGGAGCCGGGCCGCCGCATGTACCGCACGGGCGACCTCGCGCGCTACCTCGACGACGGCACGCTCGAATACCTCGGGCGCGTCGATCATCAGGTGAAGGTGCGCGGCTACCGCATCGAGCTGGGCGAGATTGAGTCGGCGCTCGACCAGCACCCTGCGGTGCGGCAGTGCGTCGTCGTCGCGCGCGCCGAGCCGGGCGCCGGCAACCGACTGGTGGCGTACCTGGTCGGCGGCGAGGGCGCGGTGCCCGCGGTCGGTGAGCTGCGCGGCTTTCTGGCCGAGCGGCTGCCGGACTACATGCTGCCGTCGGTCTTCGTCGTGCTCGACGAGCTGCCGCTCAGCTCCAACGGCAAGGTCGACCGCGGCGCCCTGCCCGCGCCCGACGCCTCGCGGCCCGAGTTGGCCGAAGCCTTTACCGCACCGGCGAACCCGGTCGAAGAAGCGCTGGTCGAGATTTGGTCGCAGGTTCTAGGCGTCGGCGAAATCGGCGTCCACGACAACTTCTTCCAGCTCGGCGGCGACTCGATTCTCGGCATCCAGATCGTCGCCCGCGCCAATCAGGCCGGGATGAGCCTCCAGCCGCAGCAGCTTTTCGAGCACCAGACGATTGCACAGTTGGCGCTCGTCGTCGGCACGGCGGCGCCCGCCCAGACCGAGCAGGGCGAGGTGGCCGGCACCGTCCCGCTGACCCCGATACAACACTGGTTCTTCGAGCGACGCTTGAGCACGCCGCACCACTTCAACCAGTCCGTGATGCTCGAAGCGCGGCGGCCGCTCGACGCGGCGGCGCTCGGCGGCGCGGTGGCGCACCTGCTGCGCCATCACGACGCGCTCAGGATGCGGTACACGCGCGGCGACGACGGCACGTGGCGACAGTACAACGCGCCCGTCGGCGGCCCCGAGGACGCCTTCCGGTTCTTCGACTTGAAGGCGCTGCCCGTCGCCGACCAACCCGCCGAGATAGAGCGCGAGGCGGCGCGCCTGCAAGAGGAATTTGATTTGTCGTCGGGGCCGCTGGTGCGCGCGGCCTACTTCGACTGCGGCGCGTCGGCGCCCGCGCGACTGCTGCTCGCCGTCCACCACCTCGTCGTGGACGGCGTCTCGTGGCGCGTACTCATGGAGGATTTGCAGACGCTCTACGCGCAGTTGAGCGGCGGGCAGGTCGTCGAGCTTCCGTCGAAGACGACTTCGTTCAAGCGTTGGGCCGAGCGTCTGGCAGACTACGCGCATTCCGACGAGTTGGCGCGCGAGGCGGACTACTGGCTCGGCGTCGCGCGCGAGGCGAAGGGCGCGGCCCGCCTGCCGCGCGACGCAGAGGGGGCGAACACGCTTGAGTCGGCGCGGACGGTGACGGCCGCGCTGTCGGCGGAGGAGACGCGCGCGCTGTTGCAGCGAGTGCCGGAGGCGTACCGCACTCAGATTAACGACGCGCTGCTGGCCGCGCTCGCCGACTCGCTCGCTTCGTGGGCGGGCGGGCGGCGAATACTCATCCAGCTCGAAGGGCACGGGCGCGAGGCGGTCTTCGAGGACGCGGACGTGACGCGCACGGTCGGGTGGTTCACGTCGCGCTACCCTGTAGTGCTTGAGCGGCGCGGCGGGGCGGGCGAGACGCTGAAGGGCGTAAAGGAGATGCTGCGCGCGGTGCCCGGGCGCGGCGTGGGTTACGGCGTGCTGCGCTACATGGGCGAGGACGCGCCGACGCGGGGCGAGCTGAGCGAGCTGGACGCGGCGGCGGAGGTCGGCTTCAACTACCTCGGGCAGTTCGACCAGGTGCTTCAGGAGTCTTCGCCTTTCGCGCCCGCCAAAGAGTCGGGCGGGCGCACCTACGGTCTCGGCGGCGAGCGCGAGCACGTGATTGAGATAAACGGGAGCATCGTCGGCGGGCGGCTGCTGATGACGTGGACTTACAGCGAGAATTTGCACGAGCGCGAGACCGTCGAGCGACTATCGGAAAGTTACTCGGCCGCGTTGCGTGCGCTCACCGAACACTGCGCCTCGCCGGAAGCGGGCGGCTACACGCCGTCGGACTTCCCGCTCGCGGGGCTCGACCAGCAGGAACTCGACCGACTGCTCGGCGGCGGGCGCGGGATCGAAGACGTTTATCCGCTGACGCCGCTGCAACAGGGTCTACTCTTCCACACGCTCTACGCGCCCGACTCCGGCGTCTACTTCTCGCAGCTCGTCTGCACGCTCCACACAGACCTCGACGCCGTCGCCTTCAGACACGCGTGGCAGCAGACGCTCGACCACTACTCGGTGCTGCGCACCTCCTTCGCGTGGGCCGGCGCCGAAGAGCCGATGCAGATCGTCCACCGGCGCGTGACGCTGCCGTGGGAGGAGGACGACTGGCGCGGCCTCTCGCCCGCCGAGAGCGAGGCGCGGCTGGCCACTTACGTCGTCGAGAACCAGCGCCGCGGCTTCGACCTCTCGACCGCGCCGCTGATGCGCTGCGCACTCTTCCGCGCCGAAGACGCCGCCTACCAGTTCGTCTGGAGCTTCCACCACCTGCTGCTCGACGGGTGGGGGCTGGCCATCGTCGTCGGCGAAGTCTTCGCGGCCTACGAAGCCATCTGCCGCGGGCACGACCTGCTCGTCAAGCCGAGCCGGCCGTTCCGCGACTACGTTGCATGGCTCAAACAGCAGGCCCTGCCGGAGGAGGAGTTCTGGCGGCGCACGCTCGCCGGCTTCGCCGCGCCCGTCTCGCTCGGCGTCGAGCGCGCGCCCGACGCCGCCGACGGCGAGGGCGACTACGGGACGCTGCGCGTCAGGCTGGCGAAGCAGACCACCGCCGCGTTGCAGGCGCTGGCGCAGGGCAGCCAGTTGACGCTGAACACGGTGGTGCAGGGCGCTTGGGCGCTGCTGCTCAGCCGCTACAGCGGCGAGGATGACGTGGTCTTCGGCGCGACCGTCGCCGGGCGACCCGCGGCGCTGCCGGGCGTCGAATCTATTGTCGGCATCTTCATCAACACCATCCCGGCGCGGGTCATCGTCGAGCCGCGGGCGCGGCTCGTGCCGTGGCTGCGCGAGTTACAGTCGCGGCAGGTCGAGGCGCGGCAGTACGAGCACAGCCCGCTCGCGCAGATTCAGGCGTGGAGCGACGTGCCGCGCGGCCAGCCCCTGTTCGAGAACGTCCTCGTCTTCGAGAACTACCCCATCGACACCGCGATGAAGAACGCGAGCGGCAGCAGCCTCGTCGTCGGCTCGGTGCGCGCCGTCGAGAAGATGAACTACCCGCTCTCGCTGACCGTCATGCCCGCCGAAGAGTTGTCGCTGCGGCTCTCCTACGACGAGCGGCGCTTCGACGCCGCGGCCATCGGGCGGATGATGGGCCACCTCAGCGCGCTGCTCGAAGGGATGGCCGCCCGGCCCGACGCTCGGCTCGACGAGCTGAGCCCGCTGACCGCGCCCGAGCGCCGCCAACTGCTCGGCGAATTCAACGAGACCGCCGCCGACTACCCGCGCGACATCCTCATCAACGAGCTGTTCGAGCGGCAGGCCGCGCTCACCCCGGACGCGACGGCGGTCGTCTCCGGCGAAGACTCTTTGACCTACGCCGGGCTGAACGAGCGCGCCAACCAGCTCGCGCGTTACCTGCGCGCGCTCGGCGTCGGGCCGGAGGTCGCCGTCGGACTCTGCGTCGAGCGCTCCGTCGAGATGGTCGTCGGCCTGCTCGGGATTTTAAAAGCGGGCGGCGCGTACCTGCCGCTCGACCCCGCGTACCCGACCGACCGACTCTCCTTCATGATGGAGGACGCGGCGGTCTCGGTGCTGCTCACGCAGGAACGCCTCGAAGCGGAACTGCCCGCGCACTGGGGCCACACGCTCTTCCTCGACGCCGAGTGGGAGTCCGTGGCCGCCGAGAGCGTGGAGAACCTCGGGGCTTCGTGCGCGCCCGAGAACGCGGCCTACGTCATCTACACGTCGGGCTCGACGGGTCGCCCCAAAGGCGTCGCCGTCTCGCACCGCAATCTGGTGCACTCGACCTGGGCGCGGCTCCTCTACTACCGCGAGCCGGTGGGAGACTTCCTGCTCGTCCCGTCCTTCGCCTTCGACAGCTCGGTGGCCGTCATCTTCTGGGCGCTGGCGACCGGCGGGGCGCTGACGCTGCCGCGCGAGGGCGGGCAGCGCGACCCGAGCCACCTCGCCGAGCTGATAGGGCGTCGGCGTGTGACGCACATCCTCTGTCTGCCGTCGGTCTACGACCTGCTGATGGGGCAGGCGCGCGCCGGCGAGCTCGACTCGCTGAAGACGGTGATCGTGGCGGGCGAGGCATTCGCGAAAGACCTCGTCGAGCGCCACTTCGCGCGCCCCGTGCGCGGGGAGATGTACAACGAGTACGGGCCGACGGAAGGGACTGTGTGGAGCAGCGTCCACCGTTTCGAGGGGCCGGGCGCGGTGGTGCCCATCGGCCGGCCCGTGCCGAACGTAAGGCTCTACGTGCTCGACCGCGGCGGGCGGTTGTCGCCGCCGGGCGTCGGCGGTGAGCTGTACGTCGCGGGCGAAGGCGTCGCCCGCAGCTACCTCGCGCGCCCGGCGCTGACCGCCGAGCGTTTCGTGCCCGACCCGTTCTCGGCCGCGCCGGGGGCGCGCATGTACCGGACGGGCGACCTCGCGCGCCACCTCGCCGACGGCACGCTCGAATACCTCGGCCGGACTGACAATCAAGTCAAGGTGCGCGGCTACCGCATCGAGCTGGGTGAGGTAGAGACCGCGCTCGCGCAGGCCGCCTCGGTCAAAGGCTGTGTCGTCGTGGCGCGCGAGGACGTGCCGGGCGAGAGGCGTCTGGTGGCCTACCTCGTCGCGGACGAGGGCGACGCGCCGCCGACCTCCCAACTGCGCTCGCACCTCGCCGGGCGGCTGCCCGATTACATGATTCCTTCGGCCTTCGTCGTGCTCGGAGAGCTGCCGCTCAACGCCAACGGCAAGCTCGACCGCCGCCGCCTGCCCGCGCCCGAGGTCACGCGCGACAGCGTGTCGGCGGGCTTCGTCGCGGCGAGCACGCCGATAGAAGAGGCGCTGGCGGAAATTTGGGAGCAGGTGTTGGGCGTGGAGCGCGTCGGGGTGGACGACAACTTCTTCGAGCTCGGCGGCGACTCGATCCGCAGCGTCCAGATTATGGCCAAGGCGCAGGAGCGCGGCCTCGGCCTGACGCTGCCGCAGGTCTTCGAGCACCCGACCATTCGCGGCCTCGCCCCGCACGTCCGCATGCTCGACGACGCCGAGACGGACGCGCCCGAGAGCGGCCCCTTCGGCATGCTCTCGGAGGAAGACCGGCGGGCGCTGCCCGCGGGCCTCGCCGACGCCTACCCGCTGACGATGATGCAGGCGGGCATGCTCTTCCAAAGCGAGCTGCATCCCGAGACGGCCATCTACCACAGCATCATCACCTTCCACCTGCGCGCCCCGTTCGACGCGGCGGCGCTCAAGGGCGCGGCGCAGCAGATGGCCGCGCACCACCCCGTCCTGCGCACCTCTTTCGACCTGACGAGCTGCCGCGAGCCGCTGCAAATCGTCCACGAAGACGCGGACGTTCCCGTCGAGGTGTTCGACCTGCGCGGCCTCGGCGCCGACGAACAGCAGGCCGCCGTCGCGCGCTGGCTGAAGGAAGAGGAGCTGCGCCACTTCGACTGGTCGCGCCCCCCGCTCTTCCGCCTCACCATCCACCGCCGCACGGACGAGAATTTGCAATTCACCTTCACCGCGCACCACACCATCATCGACGGCTGGAGCGACGCGCTCTTCCTCACAGAGCTGTTCCGCCGCTACCTCGCGCTCGCCGCCGGCCGTCAGGCGCCGGACGCGCCGGCGCCCGCGGCGCTCTTCCGCCACTACGTCGAGCTTGAGCGGCAGGCGCTCGCGTCCGAGGAGTGCGGCCGGTTCTGGGCGCGCAAGCTGGCCGACCGCACGGTGACGCGGCTGCCGCACCGTGACGACGCGCCCGGGGAGGGCGACGGCCCGCGGTTCAAACGTCTGCGCGCGCCCGTCGCGCCGGAGGTCGCGCGCGGGCTGAGGGAGCTGGCGCGCGGCGCCGGCGTGCCGATGAAGAGCGTGCTGCTGGCGGCGCACCTGCGCGTGCTCGGCCTGCTCAGCGGGCAGCGCGACGTGCTGACGGGCGTCGTCTGGAACGGGCGGCCAGAGTCGCACGACAGCGACCGCCTCATCGGCCTGTTCCTGAACACGCTGCCGTTCCGCCTCCGGCTCGCGGGCGGCTCGTGGGGCGACCTCGTGCGCCGCACCTTCGAGGCCGAGCGCGAGATGCTGCCCTACAGAAGATACCCGCTCGGCCGTTTGCAGCAGCAGGCCGGCGGCGAAAACCTCTTCGACTCGTGCTTCAACTTCACACACTTCCACATCTATAACAGCTTCGAGAGCTTCGATGAGCTAGACGTGCTCGGCGTCAACAGCGTCGTCCAGACCAACTTCACGCTGATGGCCAACTTCAACATCAACACGGTCGACGCGAGCGTGGACGTAGACCTCGGCTTCGACCTCGCGCGGCTGAGCGACGAGCAGTGCGAGGCCATCACGGGCTACTACGCGCGCACGCTTGAGGCGATGGCCGCCGACTCGTCAGCGCCCGTCGAGCAGGACTCGCTGCTGTCCGGGGACGAGCGGCGCCGCCTGCTCGTCGAGTGGAACGACACGCGCGAAGAGTTCCCGCTCGACCTCTGCTTCCACGAGCTGTTCGAGCGGCAGGCCGCGCGCACGCCCGACGCCGTCGCCGTCAGCGGCGGCGCGAGGCGGCTGACCTACCGCGAGCTGGACGACGAGGCCGAACGCGCCGCGCGCCTCCTCGCGGCCGAAGGGTGCGGCGCCGAGTCGGTCGTCGCCGTCCTCGCCGACAGGGGCGTCGATCTGCTGGTCGTGATGCTCGCCGTCTTCAAGGCCGGGGGCGTGTACCTGCCGCTCGACCCGCTGCACCCGCCCGAAAGACTCCGGCAGGTGGTCGAACAGAGCGGCGCCGCGCTCGTGCTCGCCGCGCGCGAACATGCCGGGGCTCTGTCGGGCGCGGTCGAAGGCGCGGGCGCGCGCGTCCTGTCAATCGCGGAGCTGAGCGCGAGAATCGAGCCCGCCCCGTCCGGCGCGGCGCGCAGTCGCGTCGAGCCGCGCCACGCGGCCTACTGCATCTACACGTCCGGCTCGACCGGCGTGCCGAAGGGCGCGGTCATCGAACACCGCGGCATGCTCAACCACCTGTTCGCAAAGGTCAAAGACCTGCGGCTTACCGCCGGCGACACGGTGGCGCAGACGGCTTCGCAAAGCTTTGACATCTCCGTCTGGCAATTCCTCGCGGCGCTGCTCGTCGGCGGGCGCACGCACGTCGTCGAAGGCGACGCTGCCAAAGACCCGCGGCAACTGTCGAAGGAGGTCGAGTCCGAGGCGGTCACGATTCTCGAAGTCGTGCCTTCGTTGCTGGGCGTGATGCTGAGTGAGGCCGCGTCCGCGCCGCGCGTGGACGCGCTGCGGTGGCTGCTGGTGACGGGCGAGGCGCTGCCGCCGGAACTCTGCCGCGGCTGGCTCGACCTTTACCCCGGCGTGCCGCTCGTCAACGCCTACGGGCCGACCGAATGTTCTGACGACGTGACGCACCACGTCATCGCGCGCGCGCCCGGGGCGGGCGTCGCGCTGACGCCAATCGGGCGGCCCGTCGCCAACACGCAAATCTACCTCCTCGACGAAACGCTGCGGCCCGTGCCCGCCGGCGTGCTCGGCGAGATTTACGTCGGCGGCACGGGCGTCGGCCGCGGCTACCTGCACGACCCGCTGCGCACGGCCGAAGTCTTTCTCCCCGACCCGTTCGCGGCCGAGCCGGGCGCGCGCATGTACCGGACGGGCGACCTCGGGCGTCACCTGTCGGGCGGCGAGATCGAGTTCGCCGGGCGCGTCGATCATCAGGTCAAGGTTCACGGCTTCCGCATCGAGCTGGGCGAGATAGAGTCGGTGCTGGCCCGTCACGAGTCGGTGCGCGAGGCGGTCGTGCTCGCGCGCGAGGACGCGGGCGCGGACAAGCGCCTCGTGGCTTATCTAACGCCGGGCGCGGGGGCGGAGGTCGTCGTCGGCGAGCTGCGCGACTACGCGCGGATGAAGCTGCCCGAGTACATGATACCTTCGGCCTTCGTCGTGCTCGACGAGCTGCCGGTCAACGCCAACGGCAAGCTCGACCGCCGCGCGCTGCCGCCGCCCGAAGCCGACGGCGAGCGCTCGAAGGTTTACGAGCCGCCGCGCACTCCCGCAGAGCAGGCCGTGGCCGACATCTGGGCCGACGCGCTCGGGCTGGAGCGCGTCGGGCGCGACGACGACTTCTTCGAGCTGGGCGGCCACTCGCTGCTCGCCATCATCATCATCTCGCGGCTGCGCGAGGTCTTTCATAGCGACATCCCCCTCAGAATCATCTTCGCCGGCAGGCCGACGGTCGAGGGGCTGGCGCGGGCCATCGAAATCTACCAGATCGCGCACGCCGACGAACTAGAGTTGGCGGCGCTGCTCGAAGAGGTCAACAGTATGTCTGAGGGCGAGGCACGGTCGCTGCTCACGGGAGAGGCCGAGCCTATGTAACAGGTGCCACGACGAACCGCGCTCCCTCACGGCCGCGCGGTTCAAGTGAGGTGATAAGACGTCATGAAAATTCTGCTCACCCAGAACGCGGGGTATTTCCTCTCGACAGTCGGCAGCTTTAAGGCGAACCGGATGTTGATGCAAAGATTGGCCGAGCGGGGTCACCGGTGCGCCGCGGTGACGAGGGAAGACTTCGGCGAGTTACAAAAGCGCGGCGCGAGCGTGGCCGCCGGCGCCGAGAACTGCACGCTCCGGCACGAAGGCATCGAGGTTCACGCCGCGCGGAACCGCTACCGGCAAGCCGTCCTCCTGGCCGAGGTGATGGGCTCCTTCGAGCCGGACTTGACCATAGTTTCGGAGGAAGGGTGCATCCTGCTCGAAGCGGCGCTGGAGGCGGACGCGTCGCCCGTCGTCTGCGTTTCCCACAGCGCGCAGGATTTACCCTTCGGCCCAGAGTCGCGCGCCGCCAACCCGCTCAAGTGCGGGCTGTTGCAGCGGGGGGCGGCGCTCGTCACCGTCAGCCGTTACATGCGCGACTACATCAAGCGCTGGGGCCACATCGACGCGCGCGTCCTGTACTTCCCGGTTTACGGCACGCGGCTCCCGCACGCCTGCGGGGACTTCGCGCGCGGCTTCGTCACGATGGTCAACCCCTGCGCCTACAAAGGGGTCTCGGTCTTTCTGGAACTGGCGCGGCGGATGCCGGACATCGACTTCGCCGCCGTGCCGACGTGGGGGACGACCGACGAAGACCGCCGCGCCCTTGCACAACTGCCGAACGTGCGGCTGCTCAAGCCCGCCGAGAATATCGACGACATCTTCGCGCAGACGCGCGTCCTGCTCGCGCCCTCGCTGGCCGGCGATGCGTTCCCCCTGATCGTCGTGGAGGCGATGCTGCGGGGCATCCCCGTGCTGGCGAGTGAAGTGGGCGGAATGCCCGAGGCGAAGCTCGGCGTGGATTACCTGCTGCCGGTTCGCCCCCTCGTGATGCGCGCGGGCGACGACATGCAGCTCCGGGTGCACGTCCCCCCGCAGGACGTGACCGATTGGGTGGCGGCGCTGCGCCGGCTGCTCTCCGACGTAGACACCTACGGGCGCGTGTCGAGGGACTCGCGCGAGGCGTCGGCGGCCTTCGTCGCCGAGAACGGCGCCGAGAAGTTTGAAGAGTTTTTTGAAACCCTCGCGCGGCCGGCGCGAGCAAAGGGAAGGGAACACGGAGTGTCAGATGAAGTGGTACAGGACGAGCGACTGCTCGGACTGTTGAACAGCCTTTCGCCCGAGAAGCGCGCGCTGCTGTCCCGGCGGCTGAAGGAGCGAGCGCGCGCCGCGCCGGGCCCCGCCGCGGGCCTCGCGGGCGGTCGCACGTTGCCGCCGCAGACGCCGCTCGTCAACCTCCAGCCCGAAGGCGACGGCACGCCCTTCTTCTGCGTCCACCCTGTCGGCGGCAACGTCATCTGTTACGTCGAGCTGGCCCGCGCGCTCGGCGTCGCGCGCCCCTTCTTCGCACTCCAGGCGCAGGGGCTCGAAGGCGGGCAGCAGCCCTTCGCGCGCGTCGAAGAGATGGCGGCGCATTACGTCGACGCGATACGCGCCGCGCGGCCGCGCGGGCCGTACCTTCTGGGCGGTTGGTCTTTCGGCGGGGCGGTGGCGTTCGAGATGGCGCAGCAGTTGCGGAAGAGTGGGGAGCGCGTCGCGCTGCTCGTCCTGATAGACAGCAGGCCGCCGAGGGCCGACGCCGAGCGCGCGGAAGGCGACGACGGCGACGCTTCGGCGCGGGCGGTGTTCTCGTTCCTCTCCGACCTGCGCGGCCTCTACGGCGCGAGCTTTCAGGCGTCGTACGACGAGCTGCGACCGCTGAGCGGCGACGAACAGATGGAGCACGTCGTGCGGCTCGCCGTCAGCGCCAAAGTCTTTCCGTCGGACGCGGGCGGCGAACAGGTGCGGCGGCTGCTCCGCGTCTACACCGCCAACGTGCGCGCCGCGGGCGAGTACGCGCCGCGACCCTACGACGGCGCCGCCGCACTCTTCACTCCCGGGAAGAGCGGCGGCAGGCAATCAAACGGCGGCGACCCGCCGGCGGAATGGGGCCGGCTGCTCGAAGGCCCCTTCGCCGTCCGCGGCGTCCCCGGCGACCACTACACTATCCTGACCCGGCCCGGCGTCGCCGCGCTCGCCGCCGAGCTGGGGCGTCTGCTCGACGGGGCGGGCGCGGACGTTGCAAGCGGCGGAGGAGGAATATGAACGGCAAAGAAGTTTATCTCAGACAGAACGTGATGGCCGAACCGCTGATCAACCAGTGGTACGCGTGGGCGTATCTCGTGGCGCCCGCCACCGCGGCGATGTACATCGCCAACTCGCACCTCAAGATTTTACAGTCGTTCGTCTCGTCCCCGCAGATTCACATCTCGGCGCTGAAGAACCCGATGATGAGGGGCGGCCCCTTCATCAACTTCGACGCGGGCAAGGTGCCGCAGGTGAGGGCGCTGCTCGACAAGACGACCAAAGAGCAGTCACACATGCTGGAGTTCGCCGCGGCCGTTCATACCCTGAACGGCGTGCTCGCCAACGAGGCCGACGGCTCGTCGCTCCTCAACTTCTACGCGCGGACGCCCGAGGCGCTGCGCGGTTACGTCGAGCTGGTCTACGACCTGAACAACCACCCGTCCGTCCGCTTCATCGAGGGTCTGCTCTACCGCAGCCCTTATTTCAACACGGCCTCGCAGAGCGTCTCGCTCTCGCTCATCGAAGGGGACGAGCGCCCCTTCACGCTGAGCAACCCCAACCTCGGCGGCGAAGGCCGGCTGCACCTGCCCGTGCCCTTCGCGTCGGAGGCGCTGGACGAACTGTTCAAGATGAAGTTCGAGCCGCGGCCCTACGGCTACATCTCCGAACTGCTGGGCGTGCGCGAGGAGGACGACCAGCTCTTCTCGACCTTCTTCACCGAGGAGGCGCCGGCGCACAGCCCCGAGCGCTATTCCGGCGACGGCGTCCGCGTACGCTACTTCGGCCACGCCTGCGTGCTCGTCGAGTCCAAAGAGGTCAGCGTCCTCTCCGACCCCGTGCTCAGCTACCGCTACCCGTCGGACATCTTCCGCTACAGCTACGACGACCTCCCGGACGTGATCGACTTCGTCGTGCTCACGCACAACCATCAGGATCACTGCATGTTCGAGACGCTGCTGCAACTGCGCCACCGCGTGAAGACCGTCGTCGTGCCGAAGAACAACGGCGGCGGGCTGGCCGACCCCTCGCTCAAGCTCGTGCTCAAAAACATCGGCTTCAGGGACGTGCGCGAGCTAGACGAGATGGAGACCATCGAGTTTCAGGGCGGCTCCATCACGGGGGTGCCGTTCCTCGGCGAGCACGCCGACTTGAACGTCCGCACCAAGCTCGCGCCGCTCGTCCGCGTCGCCGACAAGTCCGTCATGTTCGCCGCCGACTCGAACAACATCGAGCCGAAACTCTACGAGCACGTCCACCGACAGGTCGGCGACGTGGACGCGCTCTTCATCGGGATGGAGTGCGACGGCGGCCCGCTCTCGTGGCTCTACGGGCCGTTCATGACCAAGCCGCTCCAGCGCAAGCAGGATCAGTCGCGCCGCCTCGACGGCTCCGACTACGAAAAGGCCATCGACATCGTCGACCGCCTCCACCCGAATAAGGTCTTCGTCTACGCGATGGGGCTCGAACCGTGGCTCACCTACCTGACCTCCATCCAGTACACGCCCGACTCGAACCCGATTGTCGAGTCGAACAAGCTGGTCGAAGAGTGTCGCCGCCGCGGGCTGGAGTCGGAAATCCTCAACGGCCACCGGGAGATTTTCTGACCCGCCTTCGTCTCGCCCGCGACCCCCGGCGGCGAACTATTAAGGAATTAATTGACGCGCGCGCCGCGGCGTGCTAAAACTGGCAAGTATTAATCTCTTAATAGTTCGAGGTCGGAGGCGTTTAAGGCCACGTGAGAAAAAAAACGGCGCTGTTGACGGACGCGGAGTTTCGCTTGATGGAAGTGCTCTGGGCGAAGGGGGCCGCGACCGTCGGGGAGGTGAAGGACGGGCTGGCGCAGGAGTCGCCGCCGGCCTACAGCACCGTGCTGACGACGCTCCGCATCATGGAGCGGAAGGGCTACGTCGAGCACACGAAAGAGGGGCGGGCCTTCGTCTACCGCCCGCTGATCGACCGGCAGAACGCCTGCCGCAGCGCGGTCAGGCATTTGGTCAGCCGCTTCTTCGACGACTCGCCCGAGCTGCTCGTGCTCAACATCCTGAAGCACGAGCAGGTCGAGGCCGAGGAGTTGAAGCGGCTGAAGGCGTTGATCGAGGCGAGCGAGTGAGGTGACGGATGGAGGCGGCGCTCTACTCATTTGAGGTTTTCGCGCGCGGCGCGGCCGGGGCCGTGCTGAACGGACTCTGGCAGGGCTTCGTCCTCCTGATTCCGGTCTGGCTGCTGCTGCGCCTGAACGGCCGTCTGAACGCGGCGACGCGCTACCTCGTCTGGTGCGCCACGCTCGCGCTCGTGCTCTGCTTGCCCTTCGCCGCCGACGCGGGCGCGGGGCCGGGCCGCGCGCAGCTCGTCGAGCTACCGCTGCCCGCGTCGTTGCTCGGCGGTTGGTGGGCGGCGGTTCTAGTCTGCGCGTGGGTTCTGGCGTCCGCGTTAATGACGGCGCGCGTGCTGCGCAGTTACGCCTCTCTGCGGCGCGTGAAGCGGGAGGCGACCCCGCTCGGCGGACGACATCAAATGGGACTGGATCGTTTGCGCGCCGCCCACGGCGTCCGGCGGAAGGTGGTCCTGCTCAGTTCAAAGGAGATTACCGTGCCCGTGCTCGCGGGGCTGAGCGGGGCGGCGATTCTGATCCCCGAAGGGTTACTCGAACGGCTGTCGGATTCGGAGTTCGAGCAGGTGGTATTGCACGAGCTGGCGCACGCGCGCCGGCGTGACGACTGGACGAAGTTCGCGCAGCGGCTCGCCGAGGCGCTGTTTTTCTTCCACCCGGCGGTGTGGTGGCTCGGCCCGCGTCTGGACATGGAGCGCGAGGTGGCCTGCGACGACTGGGTGATCTCTCTGACGGGCCGGCGCAGACAGTACGCGTTATGTCTCGCGCGACTCGCCGAACTGCTCGCCACCCCGCACGCACCCGCGGTCGCGCCCGGCGTAGTGCGCGCGCGGCGGCAGGTGACGCGCCGCATCGAGCTGCTGCTCGACAAGATGCGTAACACGAAGCCGCAGCCCTCCCCGCTCTACAGCGCGGCCCTGCTCTCGCTGCTGACGGCGGCGGCCTTCCAATGCGCGCTGAGCCTTCCCGTCATCGGCCTCAAACCTTCGACTCATCCTAGAAGCGAGTCGCACGCCGTCGCGCACGCGCAAGCGCGCACGACGCATCGCGTCGAGCAACAGGCGGCGGCCGACGCGCCGGCGGACGTGGCGGCGGGCGGCGCCCGAAAGGCTGGCGAAGCGGACGACGGCGGGCGGCGACGCGCGGCTTCGTTCGTTGATGAAGGCGGCGGGGTCGTGCAATCCGCCGACGTGCGGGCGGGGGATGCGGAGGCGGAGGGGAGAATCGTGCAGCGGTTGATACAGCCGGGGGTGCGTGAGATAGAGCGGCAGCATTCCGCCGCCGTATCGGCGAGGGTAAGTGCGATAGACAGAAAAGCTCACGCGCTGCTGGGTCAGGAGATGCAGGAAATCAGGCGGCTCGACGAAGCGGCGTCGGAACCGCAGAGGCGCGCGCTGGGACGGAAGATGAAGGAGAAGCTGGGAGACGAGATGCGCGAACTCGAAAGCTACGTCTCCGCAAACATCGTCCCGCGCGTCGCCGAGCTTGACGCGAGCGCCCGCCGGTCGGCTCTGCCGCCGCGCGGCGGCGCGACGAAGTAAGACGCGCGAGGTGATGCCGCGGAGGCGCGCGTCGAAGGGTGTTAAGGCGGGCAGAATTTTATCCACTCTCCTCACATTCTCAACGGACGGGGTACAGGAGGTATCTTTCATGAAGGGTAGAGCATTAGTCTTGATGGTCATGATGGCGATGGCGTCGGGTGTCGGCGCGCCGTATCGAACCGCGCGGGGTGCGCAGGGTGCGGTGTCAGCGGCGCAGTCCGACGTGGCTCAGAAGATCACCGAGCTGTCTTCGGCGGACGCTTCGCGCCGCGTCGCCGCCGCGTGCGCGCTCGCGGGCATGGACGCGCGCGCGGCCTCGGCCGTCCCGGCGCTCGTCCGACTCCTCGCGGACGACGCCGCGGTGAGTCCCGCGCTGGTTTGTTACCGCGGCATAGAGCCTTCGACGGGCGGCGAGTTCGAGGGGCTGCGGACGCCTTCGCCGGGCGAGGCCGCGACGCAGGCGCTCATCGCCATCGGCGAGCCCGCCGTCGAGCCGCTCATCGAGGCGCTCAAAGACAATCGACCGCAGGCGAGGAAGAACGCCGCGTGGGCCTTGACCGAGATCAGGGACGAGCGCGCCGCCGACGCGCTCGTCAAGGCGCTCGGCGACGAGAGCTGGCAGGTGCGCGCCTACGCCTCCATGGGACTCGGCGAGCTGAGGAGCGAGCGGGTGGTGGGGCCTCTGATCGCCGCATTCAGGAGCGAGAAGAACGCGCAGGTGCGTTGGTACGGCGCGGCCTCGCTCGGGCAGTTCCGCGACCCGCGCGTGGTCGAGCCGTTGATAGCCGCGCTGAAGGACGACGAGCCGCGCGTGCGCGCGTACGCGGCGGCGTCGCTCGGGCAGGTGGGCGACTCACGCGCCGTCGCGCCGCTGACCGCCGTCCTCAACGACCAGAACGAGCAGGTGAGAGCGTACGCCCGCTCGTCGCTGGGTCTGCTCAAGGACTAACCCCGGTCGTGGCGGGCCGCGGCGGGGTGCGTTCATCCCGCCGCGGCGCGACCGGCGGCAATCGAACGGCCAACCGGCAAAGCCCTTCCGCCCTTTCCCGGCCCCAATCGCAGGACGCCGGCCCTTCGTCGTCAACCCATTAACCCACGGCCACAGACGCGGCCCGACGCGGGGGCGGACGTGCCGCAAGGCAGCGCGGCGAAAAGCCCCGGAGGTTATTTGACAAATGGAAACCCCTGCGCAGGACGCGCCCGCAACGTTGAAGGCCGCATCGCGGCCTTCGGCGTTCATGGGCCCGCTGATGTTCGCCCTTCTCGTGCTCCTCGTCCTCGTCTCGCTGCGGCAACTTAAGCCGCCGGACGCGGTCGGCCCCGGCGCGCCCGCGACCGAGTTCTCTTCGGCCCGGGCGATGACACACCTGCGGGCCATCGCGCAGAAGCCGCGGCCCCTCGGCTCCGCCGAGCACTCGCGCGTGCGCGACTACTTGGTGAGCGCGCTCTCCGAACAGGGCATGCGGACGGAGGTGCAGAAGACGGAGGTGGTCGTGGCGCGCGGCTATCCTGTGCGCGCGGCCACGGTCGAGAACGTCGTCGGGAGGATGGCGGGCGCGGCGGCGGGCGGCGTCCGGCCGACGTTGCTGATGGCGCACTACGACTCGGTGGCGGGCACCGTGGGCGCGTCGGACGACGGCTCGGGTGTCGTGGCGCTGCTCGAAACGGTGCGCGCGCTCAAGGCGGGCGCCCCGCTCAAGGGTGACATCATGGTGCTGTTGACGGACGGGGAGGAGCTGGGGATGCTCGGCGCCCGCGCCTTCCTCAACGAGCACCCGTGGGCGAAGGAGGTCGGGCTCGTCCTGAACTTTGAGGCGCGCGGCAACCGCGGCCCCGTGATGCTGTTCGAGACGGGCAGGGCGGGCGACGCCGCGTTGATTAAAGAGTTCGCGCGGTCGGCGCCGTACCCGTTCGCCACCTCGCTCTCGGACGAGGTTTACAGGAGGCTGCCGAACGACACAGACTTCAGCCCGTTCAAGCGGGCCGGGTACGCGGGGTTGAACTTCGCCTTCATCGAAGGGCTGACGCACTACCACACCGCGCTCGACAGCCCGGAGAACATCGACGAGCGCAGCATCCAGCATCACGGCTCGTACGCGCTGGCGCTGACCCGCCGCTTCGGCGACGGCGGGCCGCCGCCGACCTCGGGCGGACGCAGCGTCTACTTCAACACGCTCGGCTCGGCGTTCATCCACTACCCGCAGGCGCTGGTCGTCCCGCTCGCGGCCGTCACGACGCTGCTGCTCCTCGGCGTGTACGCGTTCGGGCTGAAGCGTCGGCAGTTGACGTTCAAAGGAACGGCCTTCGGCTTCTTCGCGACGCTCCTGACGGCGGCGCTCTCGGCGGGGCTCGGCGTCGGGCTCTGGTGGGGCGTGCGCGCCCTGCACGGCGGGTGGCTGCCGGGCGGCATCAACTACAAGACGCACTATTACGTCGCGGCCTTCGCCCTGCTGGTCGTCGCGCTCGCGGCGGCGCTCCACAACCTTCTGCGGCGTTGGACGGGCGTGACGAACCTCGCCGCGGGGGCCTTGCTGTGCTGGCTCCTGCTGATGTGGGCGACGAGCCTGTCGATGCCGGGCGCGAGCTACCTGTTCACGTGGCCTCTGGTCTTCAGCCTCTTCGGCCTGGCCTACGTCTTCGCGGAGAAGGGGCCGAACCCGTCGTCGCCGGTGCAGTTCGCGGTGTTGCTCCTGTGCGCCGTGCCCGTGATCTTCCTGCTCGCCCCGACGCTTTACCTGCTCTACGTCGCCTTCTCGATGGGGCTCGTCGGGGTGATTCTCGTGCTGGCGGCGCTCACGCTCGGGCTGCTCGTCCCGCACCTCGGCGTCATCACCGCTTCGAGCCGCTGGCTGGTGCCGGCGCTGTTGGCCGCGGCCGGGCTGGGGCTGATGCTGACCGCGAGCCTGACGGCCGGCTTCGACCGCGAGCACCCGAAATTCAACAGCGCCTTCTACGCGCTGAGCGGCGACACGGGCGGCGCTCTCTGGGTCAGCCCCGACCGCGAGCCCGACGAGTGGACTTCGCAGTTCTTCACGGGGCAGACCGAGGTCGGCGCGCTCGAACAGTTCGTCCCGTCGCGCTCTGCCTTCATGAAGCGGCCTGCGCCCGCCGCGCCCCTGCCGGCCCCGGGCGTCGCCGTCGTCCAGGACGCGACGAGCGGCGACATCCGTTCGACGCGCCTGCGCGTCACCTCGGCGCGGCGGGCGCCGTACGTCGTCGTCTACCTCGGCCCGGAGGTCGAAGTCGTCAGGGCGTGGGTGGGCGGCAGGGAGGTGGACATGAAAGAACTGCCGCCGTCCGGCCCGCGGAGCCCGTGGTCGGTGCAGTACTGGGGGCTGCCCGCCGAAGGCTTCGAGCTGAGTCTTGAGACCAGGGCGGGCAGGCCGCTGAGCATGACGGTCGTGGACAGGTCGGAAGGGCTGCCCGAACTGGGAGGCTTCACCTACAGGCCGCGGCCCGAGAACACCATCCCGGCGCCCTACCCGTACTCCGACACGACCGTCGTCAACAAGACCTTCAGCTTCTAGCGTGCTGAGGGTGGAAGAGGGCTCGCTCTACCCCGCGCTCTACCGCATCGAGCGGCAGGGGTGGATCACCTCCGGGTGGGGCGGGGTGGGCGGGATGTATTGGCTGAGGTTCACGCGGCTCCGGCTCGAAGCTCTTCTGCGCAAGGAGCGGGTGGAAGAGGAGATGGACGCGGAGCTGCGGTTCCACCTCATGATGCGGGCGCAGGAGAACATCAGGGGCGGCATGACGCCGGAGAGGGCCACGCGGGACGCGCGGCGGCGCTTCGGCAGCCTGGATCGCGTCAAGGACGCGGCCCGGGAGATAAAGGGAGGCGGGATGTTAGGAACTTTACTGCAAGACGTACGGTACAGCGTCCGGATGATGCTCAAAACCCCGGTTGTCACCGTTGTCGCGGTGCTCACGCTCGCGGCCGGAGTCGGCGCCAACACGGCCATCTTCTCGGTGGTCAACGCCGTGCTGCTCAAGGCGCTGCCGTACCACAACTCGGAGCGGCTCGTACACGTCTCCGGCTCGGACAAGAGCGGCGGGCCCGGGGTGATTTCCCCAGCCGAGGCGCAGGACTTCGCGGCCCAGCTCACCTCGCTCGAAGACTTCGCCGCGATGCAGTCGCAGAGCGTTAACCTGACCGGCGGCGACGAGCCGGAGCGGGTGCGCGGCGCGTTCGTGACGGCCAACTTCTTCGACGTGTTCAAACTCCTGCCCACCGTCGGCCGGACGTTCGCGCGCGGCGAAGACCAGCCGGGGGCCGAGCGCGTCGCCGTCGTCAACGAAAAGTTCTGGCGCCGCCGCCTCAACTCCAACCGGGAGCTGGCCGGCCTGAAAGTCATCCTCAACGGCGAGCCGTACAGCGTCGTCGGCGTCGTCCCCGACTCCTTCCAGCAACCGCAGGACAACGAGGTCGAGGTCTGGATGACGACGCAGCGTTTCCCCGGTTACTCGCCTTCGCGCGACGCGCGGTTCCTCTTCGGCGTCGGCCACCTCAAGCCGGGCGTGCCTCCGGCGCAGGCGCAGGTCGAGGCCGACACCGTCGCCGCGCGGATGGCGCAGGAATACCCGAACGAGAGCGCCGGGCGCGGCGTGAAGGTGGAGCTTTTGGAAGAGATGGCGGTGAAGAACATTCGCCCCATCCTCCTCGCCCTGTTCGCGGCGGTCGGCTGCATTCTGCTGATCGCCTGCTCGAACCTCGCCAACTTAACGCTGGCGCGCGGCACGGGGCGGCAGAAGGAGTTCGCACTGCGGTCGGCGCTGGGCGCGGGCCGCTGGCGGCTCGCGCGGCAGTTGCTCACCGAGACGACGCTGCTCGCTTTGGTGGGCGGCGGCCTCGGCCTGCTGCTCGCCAGGTGGGGGACAGACTTGCTGCTGGCGGCCAACCCGGGCGTGCTGCCGCGGGGCGATGTGCGGCTCGACGCGCCGGTGTTGCTCTTCACGCTCGGCGCGTCCGTGCTGACGGGCGTCCTGTTCGGCCTCACCCCCGTCTGGCAGATGTCGCGCCTCGATTTGCAATCGGCATTGAAGGAGGGCGGGCGTTCGGTAGGCGACGGCGCGGGCGCGCTCCGTGCGCGCAGCATTTTCGTCGTCGTGCAGATCGCGCTCGCGCTCGTGCTGCTGGTCGGGGGGGCGCTCTTCATCAAGAGTTTTTACACGCTGCTTCAGGTCGACCCCGGCTTCAAGACCGAAAACCTGCTGACGCTCGAATACCGTCTGCCGCGCAACAAGTATGCCGAAAGCTCCGCCCAGTGGGAGTTTCACCGCCGGGTGATCGAGCAACTGAGGGAGGTGCCCGGCGTGCAATCGGCCGCGCTCGTCAGGGGGCTGCCCTTAACCGGCAACAGCTCCTCGTTGCGCATCAGCCTGCCCGACCGCGACACGCCGCCCAAGGGGCAGGAGCCGCAGGTTCAGTTCAACACGGTGACGCCCGACTACTTCGCCACCATGGGCATCCCCTTCGTTCAGGGCCGCCTCTTCGGCGACGGCGACCGGATCGACACGCCCGAAGTCTTCATCATCAATCAGACGATGGCGCGGCGCTTCTGGCCCAACCAGGATCCCATCGGCAAGCAGATAAAAGCCGCCGGCAGCGACGACCCGCCCGGCACGGTCGTCGGCGTCGTGGGCGACGCCAAGCACGACTGGCTGAGCGAAGAGCAGCGCCCACAACTCTACAACAGCTACAGCCAGTCCCCGGGCCACTTCGCCACCGTCGTCGTCGGCACCAAGGTCGAGCCGCAGAGCCTCTCACAGGCCGTGCGCCAGGCCGTTTGGAAGGTGGACAAGGATCAGCCGGTGTGGAAGGTGCGGACGGTCGAGTCGCTGATGGCGTACAACGTCTCCGACAAGCGTTTCCTGATGCTGTTGATGCTCGTCTTCGCGGCCCTCGCCCTGACCATCACCGCCATCGGCCTTTACGGGGTCGTGAACTACACGGTCGGGCGGAGGACGCACGAGATCGGAATCCGCATGGCGCTCGGGGCGCGCGCCGCCGACGTGTTGAGGTTGATCGTCTCGCAGGGGATGCGGCTGGCGCTGACGGGGGTGGTCGTCGGGTTAATCGTGTCTTTCGTCTTGACCCGGTACATACAGAGCCTGCTCTTCGGGGTGAGCGCGACCGACGCTTTAACTTTCGTGAGCGTTTCGGCGTTGCTGAGCGGCGTGGCGTTGCTGGCGTGCTACATCCCGGCGCGCCGGGCGACGAAAGTCGATCCGCTGATCGCGCTTCGACACGACTGACGCGGGAAACAAACTGAGAGAATCACCAGCCTCCTTTTAACCTCCGGCGCATAGCGCCGAGACGGGCCGCGCGGCCTACGACCCGGCCGTCCGTCTCCCCCAAAAGCCGGCGCTCCCCGCCGGCACCTTCGAGTACAACACAAACCTCTTCGAGCCCGACGCCGTCGGCCGCGCGGCCGACGGCGTCGGGCTGCCGGGGGCGGTCGCGGCCGCGGCGGTCGGTTCCGGCGTGAGTTCGAAAACGTGAAGACGAAGAATGTCGAAGACATCTATCCGCTGACCCCGCGCCAGCGCGCCGTGCTCGATGCGTCCGTCTCGGGCGCCTCGCCGTCGCGCTACGCGGAGGTCGCGGCGTGGGCCATCGAGGGGCCGCTCGACGTGGAGAACTACGAGCGCGCCTGGCGACTGGCCGCCGAGCGCCACGCGGCGCTGCGCACCTCGTTCGCCTGGCAGAACCTCGAAGAGCCTTTGCAGGTCGTGCGCGCGCGGGTCAAGCTCGCGCTGGCCGTCGAGGACTGGCGCGGGCTCGGGGCCGATGAGAGTCGCGCGCGCCTCGCCGGCCACCTCGCGCGCGAGTGCGAGAGCGGGTTCGACCTGTCCGACGCGCCGCTCGCGCGCCTGTCGCTGC
>DASWNR010000129.1:0-8946 GCA_036399155.1 Pyrinomonadaceae bacterium | reverse complement strand
ACTCGTCGTCGGGCCGAGTCCGCCGCGCCGGGTTAAGGGTTACTGAAGCTGCGTGCCGGGCTGCGCGCCGCGCCTCGAATTGCGCTGAGCGCGGCGCTGCTCGCGCTGCTGGCGGCGCTGCTCAAGCTGCGTCCGCTGTTCGGGCGTCAGGATGGCGAGCGACTCCTGGCGGAGGCGGAACTCCTCGCCCATCAGCCTAGCCTGGAGCGCGGCCGACTCGGTCAGCTTCTGCTGCGCGAGCGCCTCGTTAAAGGTCGAGCCCGACTCGGCCTGACGAAGCTCCTGCCGCTTGGCGCGGAGCTGTTCGCGCAGAGACTTCGTGCGCTCGCCGAAGCCCTGACGGAGCTGCTGCATGCGCGTCTTCTGCTCGTCCGTCAGCTCGACGCCGCGAAACGCGCCGCCGCCGAAGTGTCCGCCGCGACGGCCGCCCTTGTCGTGGCGTCCGCCGAACTCACCCTTGCCGCGACGCCCGCCGCGCGCGCCTTCCTGCTTCTGCTGCCCCTGGTCGCCGCCGGCGGTCTGCGCCATTGCGACGGGGACAGCGAGGGCCAGCGCCGAGAGGCCGGCGACGGCGAAAGTCTGCATCCTTCCGAGTTTCTTCATGATTCCTTGTTGCTCCTAGTCTACCTTGTTTATTGCCCCGAGGGAGAGGGCCGTTTTCGGGAGAGCCTCTTTCATACAAGACACCGCGCCGCGCGTTCGCGTTACAGCGTGGACGCGCGGCGTTCGGCGTCAGTCCTTTTTCTTAACGACGCCAGCGTCGTTCGCCGTCCTTGTCGCGCAGCTTGTAGGTGTAGAGCGCCGAGGCGCCCGCGCCGACGAGCGCGCCGATGATGGCGCCTTTCTTGCCGCCGGCAACCGCGCCGACCACCGCGCCCGCCGCCGTACCGCCGGCGACCGTCACCTTGTCGCGATGCTTCTCGAAGACCGAGCGGTCGTCGTAACGGTCGTTGTAGCGGTCTTCGTAGTACTCACGCTGCTGGCGCTCGTAAATCCTCTGCTGCGCCGCGCGCGAGTTGCGAGTCCCGCGCCGAGTCTGCGCCGACGCCGGCAGCGCCGCGCCCGCGAGCAGTACGAAGGTCATAATCAGTCCGAAAATCTTCTTCATAACGTCCCCCTTATTTATCAACCCCGATTTCGAGGCCGGCGAACCCTCTCGCCGGCAACTCCCTATCAGGTAAGACACCGCGCGCGTCCTTTCAGTTACACGCGCGCGCGGGGCGTACACGCACTCACTCAAACTGACCGCGGCGCCCCCTTGTAACCGTCCGCGCGTCGCCGGTGTCTAGCTAATTGGGCGGGTTTAGCGCCCATTTTTGTCGGACTAAAAAAGGCGCGCGCTAGATGCGCCCACAGGGGAAAAGAAGATGCAGCGAGTGAAACGGTTTCTGAGCACGAAGAGGCGTCTGGCCTTCGTCGTCGTCGCGGTCGCGCTGGCGGCGTCGGCGGGCTTCTGGTACTGGGGGGGCAACGCGAACGCGGCCGAGTACATGACCTCGCGCGTCGAGCGCGGCAGCCTTCGCAACACCGTGACGGCGACGGGCACGCTCCAGGCCGTCACGACCGTGCAGGTCGGCAGCCAGGCGTCGGGCACCATCTCGGCGCTCTACGCCGACTTCAACTCGACGGTCAGGAAGGGACAGCTTCTCGCGCAGCTCGACCCGTCGGTCGCGCAGGCGCAGGTGCAGCAGGCGCAGGCCAACTTGGCGCAGGCGCAGGCGCAGCTCCAACAGGCGCGCGCCTCCGTCTCGCAGTCTCACGCCGGCGTCGCGCAGACCCGCGCCGGCATCACGGACGCACGCGCACGGGCTTCGGCCGCCGGCTCCGAGACGCAGAACCAGCAGGCCGCCGTCACGGCCGCCGAGGCCAACGTCGCCGTGCTCAAGGCGCAGCTCGACGACGCGCGCAGCGTTCTCAATCAAGAGCAGTCGCTCCTACAGAGCGGCGTCATCTCGCAGCGCGAGTTCGTGACGGCGCAGACGAACTATAAGACCGCCGAGGCGCGCTACAACCAGTCGGTCGCGCAGTTGAGGATGGCGCAGTTGAACGCGCAGTCAGCGTCGAGTTCGGGTCAGACGCAGGCCGCCGCCGCCGTCGAGCAGGCGCGGGCGCAGGCGCAACAGTCGCAGGGTCAGGTCGTCGGCGCGCAGGCGCAGGTGCAGAACGCCGCCGCGCAGGTTCAGCAGGCGCGCGCCGCGCTCCAGCTCTCGCAGATCAACTTGCAGCACACGACCATCACGTCGCCGATTGACGGCGTCGTCGTCTCGCGCGACGTGAACGTCGGGCAGACCGTGGCCGCGAGCCTTTCGGCCCCGACGCTCTTCACCATCGCGCAGGACCTGACGCAGATGCAGGTCATCGCCAACATCGACCAGGCCGACATCGGGCTCGTCGAGCAGGCGAAGTCGGTCGCCTTCACGGTGGACGCTTTCCCGGGACAGGAGTTCAAGGGGGAGATTCAGCAGATGCGGCTCAACCCGCAGAACGTGCAGAACGTCGTCACCTACAACGTCGTCATCGACGTGTCGAACCCCGAGCAGAAGCTCAAGCCCGGCATGACGGCCAACCTGACCGTCACCATCGACGAGCGCAACGACGTGGTCAAGGTACCGAACTCGGCGCTGCGCTTCGCGCCGCAGACGGCCGACGGCCAGCAGGCGCGCGGCGGCAACTCGAACGGCTCGCGCCGCGGCCAGCGTCAGAACGCGGAAGGTGCCGCGCCGAACGGTAACGCGAACGCCGCCGTCGAAGGCGCCGCCGCCCAACCGGGTGAAGGCGCGGCGGCTCGGCAGCAGGACGGCGCGCGGGCACAGTTCGCGCGGCCGACAGAGCCGGTGCTGCCGGGTCAGGTCAGGCGCGTGTGGGTCATGGGCGCCGACGGCAAGCCGCAGCCGCGCCGCATCCGTGTCGGCCTCAGCGACGGCTCCGCGACCGAGGTGGTCGAGGGCGAGCTGCGCGAGGGCGACGTGGTCGTCACGGGCCAGAACGTCACCGCCGCTTCGGGCGGCGCGCGGACTAACAACCAGTCCTCCGCCCCCGGCTTCGGCGGCGCGCCCCGCGTGGGCGGCGCGGGCGGCGGGCGCGCGGGCGGCGGCGCGGGCAGGACTCGGTAACACACGCGTAGAACAAAGGGTGAGGTCGAATCATGCAGACGGCATTTGAAGTTGGCAGGTTTGAGAACGGCGCGCACGAGGTTTTGCTGACGCGCGCGCACGAGGCCGCGGAGGTCATCCGCCTCGAAGGCGTCCACAAGACCTACGCGATGGGCGACGTGGATGTGCACGCGCTGCGCGGCGTCTCGCTGACCATCCGCGAGGGCGAGTTCGTCGCCATCATGGGCACGTCGGGCTCGGGCAAGTCCACGATGATGAACATCATTGGCTGCCTCGACAACCCGACGCGCGGCACCTACGCGCTCGGCGGGCGCGACGTGTCGTCGTTCTCGAAAGACGAGCGCGCCGACATACGCCTCAACCAGCTCGGCTTCGTCTTCCAGGGCTTCAACCTGCTCTCGCGCACGTCGGCGCTTGAGAACGTCGAGCTGCCGATGCTCTACGCGGGCGTCGAAGCGGCCGAGCGCCAGCGGCGCGCCGCGGAGGCCCTGCACTCGGTGGGCCTCGTCGGGCGCGAGCAGAATCACCCGAACCAGCTCTCGGGCGGGCAGCAGCAGCGCGTCGCCATCGCGCGCGCACTCGTCAACGACCCGGCGCTCATCCTCGCCGACGAGCCGACGGGAGCGCTCGACTCGCGCACCTCGGTCGAGGTGATGGAGATTTTCCAGCGGCTCAACCGCGAGCGCCGGATAACGCTCGTCCTCGTCACGCACGAGCCCGACATCGCGGCCTACGCGGACCGCATCGTCGTCTTCAAGGACGGGCGCATCCAGAAGGATTACGCCGTCACCGCGCCGCGCGACGCCGCGGAGGAGATGAAGAACCTGCCGGCCGTCGATGACGAGGTAGAGGAAGAGGTTTGAGTTGTCTTCGGGGATGAGAGTCAGGGACGGGGCGGTTGGCCACAGAGGCACAGAGGGCGCGGAGTCTTCACAGAGTTTTCATCTTTCATAAACCCTCTGTGCCCCACACGAGTCCTCTGTGTCTCTGCGGCCGACCGCCACGGGCCGACGAAAGGTTGAGATAAGTCATGAACGCACTAATGATCGTCCGCATCGCCTTCCGCGCTCTGGCGCGCAACAAGACGCGCGCCGCGCTGACCATGCTCGGCATCATCATCGGCGTCTCGGCCGTCATCGTGATGGTCAGCATCGGGCAGGGCGCGTCGGCCACCGTCCAGTCGCAGATCGAGAGCATGGGAACCAACCTGCTCTTCGTCTCGGCGGGCGCGCAGAACGTCGGCGGCGTCCGCAGCGGCACCGGCGACTCGGGCACCAACACGCTCACGGTCGAAGACCTCGAAGCCATCAGGCGCGAGGTGCCGAGCGTCGCCTACGTAAGCCCCGTCGTCAACTCGCGCTCGCAGCTCGTCTCCGGCAACCAGAACTGGAGCACACAGATTCAGGGCGTCTCCGAACAACTGCCCGAGATACGCAAGTGGTCTGTGCAGGACGGCGCGTTCTTCACGGACGCGGACGTGCGCTCGGCCGCGCGCGTCGTCGTCATCGGACAGACCATCGCCGACAACCTCTTCGCCGGGCAGGACGCGGTCGGGCAAAGCCTGCGCGTCTCGAACATGCCCTTCCGCGTCGTCGGCGTGATGGCGCGTAAAGGCCAGGACCCGCAGGGGCGCGACCAGGACGACACGGCGTTCGCGCCCTACACGTCCGTGCAGAAGAAAATTTTGGGGAGCCAGCGCGTGCAGATGGCGCACGTCTCGGCCGTCTCGCCCGATGCGACCTACACGGCGCAGGCGCAGATTACAGACCTGCTCCGGCAGCGCCACCGGCTCGGGCAGGGCGCGCCCGACGACTTCACCGTCCGCAACATGTCGGACGTGGCGGAGGCGGCCAACGAGACGAACAACGTGATGACGATGCTTCTGGGGAGCATCGCGGGCGTCTCGCTGATGGTCGGCGGCATCGGCATCATGAACATCATGCTCGTCTCCGTCACCGAGCGGACGCGCGAGATAGGAATCCGCATGGCCATCGGCGCGCGCTCGTCCGCCGTGCGGACGCAGTTCCTCATCGAGTCCATCGTGCTCAGCCTGACGGGCGGGTTCGCCGGCATCGTGCTCGGCGTGCTCGCCTCGGTCGGCGTGCCGCTTCTGCTCGGCTGGCCGACGCTCGTCTCGACGGCCTCCATCGTCGGCTCGGCGGTCTTCTCGGCCGCGGTCGGAATCTTCTTCGGCTACTACCCCGCGCGCAAGGCGGCCGCGCTCGACCCCATTGACGCGCTGCGTTACGAGTAAGGGAATTTGAAATTTCGATTTTGAGATTTTGAGATTTTTTGAAGGAGTGCCCGGCCCCGGGCTGAGAGACTTCTCTCGGGCTGGTCTAAGTCCGTTCGACAGGTTTGCAACAAGGAGGAGGGAGTTTGAACTCGACTCGCCTCACCCGGGGCCGGGATTTCTGAACCGACGGTGCGCAAAGTAACACGCCGTTCGGGGGCTGTCATGGGTACGAAGTTGGTATCCGGTCTCCAACTTTCGGTTGAGGCGCGCCGGCGCGGCCCTCCTCAACTCATGGCAGGTGGATGATGCCGCGCTGGAGCGCCTTGGTGGCCGCCTGCGTGCGGTCGCTCGCGCCGAGCTTGCTCAGCACGTTGTTGATGTGGCTCTTGACCGTGGCCTCGCTGATGCCGAGCGCCGAGGCGATCTCCTTGTTGCTCATCCCGCGGACGATTCTTTCGAGCACCTCAAGCTCGCGCGCCGTCAGGTCAGACCCCGACATGCGCCCCGCCAGCCGCTCGGCCACGACGCCCGGAATCCGACGCCGGCCCGCGTGGACGGTTCTGATGGCGTCCTCAAGCTCCTCGAAGAACATGTCCTTGAGCAGGTAGCCTTGCGCGCCGGCCTGCAAGGAGCGGTAGATGTCCTCGTCGCCGTCGAACGTCGTAAGGATGATGACGCGCGCCGCGGGGAACTCCGCTCGCAGGGCCTTCGTCGCGTCGGCGCCGCCCATGACCGGCATGCGCAAATCCATCAGCACCACGTCGGGCCGGTGCGCGCGGTAAAGCTCGATTGCCTGCTGCCCGTTCGTCGCCTCGGCCACGACAGTCATGCCCTCGACCGTGTTGATGAGTGAGACGAAGCCCTGACGCACGACCGCCTGGTCGTCAACCACCATGATCCTTATCTGGCCGCCGCTCATTTCAAAGCCCTCTCCGGCTGTGTGACTGCTGTGTGACTCGGGCGAACGCTCAACTCTCAAGCGGGACGCCGACCGTGACTTCGCTTCCCTCTTCGGGGCGACTCTCGACGGAGAGCGTGCCGCCCATCTCCTCGGCGCGCTCGCGCATCCCGACGATGCCGAAGTGCCCGGCGCGCGCGCCGCTCTCGCCCGCGGGGTCGAAGCCGCGCCCGTCGTCCCTGACGCCCAGGCGCACGCCCCGCGCGTCGAAGAATAGATTAACGTAGATGGTTCGCGCACGCGCGTGGCGGACGGCGTTGTTGACGGCCTCCTGCGCGATGCGGAGCAGGTTGTTCTCGACCTGAGCGGGGAGCGGGCGGAATGTGCCGCCGACCTGAAACTGCGTCTGCACGTCCGCGTCGGCCGTCAGGCGTCGCGTCATCTCCGCGAGCGCCGAGGGCAGGTCGCGGTCGTCGAGCGTCTGCGAGCGCAAGTCCCAGACGTAGCGCCGCGCCTCCGCGATGCTCCCGCGGACGAGCTGCCGCGCGCGGTCGAGGTGCGTGCGCGCCGCGTCGTTCGAGACGTTCATCAACCGCGCGACGATTTCCAGTTGGACGGAGGCGCCAAGAATCTCCTGCGCGAGGTTGTCGTGAATCTCGCGCGCGATGCGGTTGCGCTCGGCCAGCACGGCGTCGAAGCGCGCGCGCATCTGCCGGAGGCGCAGCGCGTAGAGCTGCCACGCCACGAGCGCGAGCGCGAGCGCCGCGAGCGCGTAGAACCAGTAGGTGCGGTAGAAGTGCGGCCTCAGACGGAAGTCGAACGCGGCGGGCGTCTGGCTCCACACGCCGTCGTTGTTGCTGGCGGCGACGAGGAAGCGGTACTCGCCCGGGCCGAGGTTCGTGTAGTAGGCGACGCGCCGGTCGCCGCCGTCAACCCAGTCCTCGTCGAAGCCTTCGAGCTTGTAACGGTAGCGCACCTTCTCGGGCGCGACGAAGCTGAGGCCCGCGTAGTGGAAGTCGAAACGGCTGCTGCCCGGCGCCAGCTCGCGGCGCGCGCCCGCCGGGACGAGCTCGCCGTCAACGCGCACCTCTTCGACGACGACGGGCGGCGGCTCGGTGTTGCGCGCGACGCGCTCGGGGTCGATCATCGCGACGCCCTTGATGGTCGTGAACCAGAGCCGCCCGTCGCGGCCGCGCCAGCCCGAGGGGTGGCCGCCGCCGCTGCACTCGCGCGTCGGCATCCCGTCGGCCGTGCCGTAAAGAACCGGCTTCAAACTCCCCGACCTGTTCGCCGCGAACTCCGCCAGCTCCGACTTCGCGATGCTGAAGATGCCCTTCTTGCAGCTCATCCAGAGCCGGCCGCGCGCGTCTTCGAGGATGCGGTAGACCGTGTCGTTCGGCAGCCCGTCGCGCGAGGTGAAGGTGTGGAACTTGCCGCGGTCGAGGAGCCCCAGCCCGCCGCCGTTCGTGCCGACCCAGACGCGCCCCTCCGCGTCGCCGTGGATGGCGATGACCGCCGTCTCGGGCAGCCCGTCGGCGGACGTGTAGCTCGTGAAGCGCCCGCCCGCGAACTTGCTCAGTCCGCCGAGCGTCCCGACCCAAAGGTCGCCCGCCGCGTCCTCGTAGACCGTCCCGACGAAGTCGCTCGTCAGCCCGTCGCGCGTCGTGTAGGTGGTGAACTCGCCGTCCTTCAGACGCGCCAGCCCGCCGCGCGTGCCTATCCAGAGCGCGCCCGCGCGGTCGGCGTAGATGGAGCGGACGAAGTCGTTGGGCAGCCCGTCGGCCGATGTGAAAGTCTCGAAGCGGCCGGAGCGGAAGCGGCTGAGCCCGTCGGGCGTGCCGACCCAGAGGTCGCCCGAAGAATCTGAAAAGAGCGCGAGCACGATGTTGCTGGCGAGTCCGTCCTTCGTCGTGAACGTCCTGACCTCGCCTCCGCGCAGGAGGTTGAGCCCCGCGCCGTAGGTTCCGACCCACACTTGACCGGCGCCGTCCTCGTAGATGGCCTTGACGAGGTCGCTCGCCAGCCCCTCGCGCGTCGAGTAGGTCGTGAACTTACGCCCGCGAAGCTGGTGCAGCCCGCCCGACTCGGTCCCGAGCCAGAGGCTCCCTTCCCTGTCCTCGCAGATTGAGAGGACGATGCCGTCGGCGAGCGGGTCGCCCCCGGCGAAGCGCTCGAAGCGGCCGTCGCGCAGCAGCGCGGCGCCGGCGGCCGTGCCGACCCACAGCCCGCCGTCGCGCGCCGCGCGGAGCGAGATGACGCGGTCGTCGGGCAGCCCGTCGCGCGTCGTGTAGTTCGTGAAGCGGCCGTCTTTGTAGAGGCTGAGTCCGGCGCTCGTGCCGAGCCAGAGCCCGCCTTCACGGTCGCGCTCGATGGCGGAGACGCCGCCGGGCAGCCCGTCGGCCGTCGTGAAGTTGTTGAACTTCCCTTCGCGGAACCTGCTCAAGCCTTCGGCCGTGCCGACCCACACGGCCCCCGTCTCGTCCGAAAAATCTTCCGCGACGGCCTGCACGTTGTCGTCGGCCAGCCCGTCGCGCGTCGTGAAACTCGTCCAGACGCCTTCGCGCAGGCGGCTCAGCCCCGAAGAGGTTGCGACCCAGACCGCGCCGTCCCTCGCCTCGCAGGCCGCGACCACGTCGGGGCCGGCGAGGCCCTGCTCCGTCGTCACGGTCTCCCACACGCCCGCGCGGCGGCGCGCGAGG
>DASWNR010000128.1:0-3013 GCA_036399155.1 Pyrinomonadaceae bacterium | reverse complement strand
GCCGGCGAGATGAAGCACGGGCCGAACGCGCTCATCGACGAGCGTCTGCCCGTCGTCGTCGTCAGCCCGCGCGAGGAGGGCGACCGCGCCTCCGAGCTTCGCTACGAGAAGACGCACTCGAACATCGTCGAGGTCAAGGCGCGCGAGGGCGTCGTCATCTCGGTGCTCACCGAGGGCGACCGGATGTCGTCGGAGGTCTCCGACCACGTCATCCCCATCCCCGAGTCCTCCGACCTCCTCTCGCCGATACTGGCCATCATCCCGCTCCAACTCCTCGCCTACCACATCGCCGTCCGGCGCGGCTGCGACGTTGACCAGCCGCGCAACCTCGCCAAGTCGGTGACGGTGGAGTAGCCCGGATCGGGGAGTAAGAGTTGCCGCGTCCTGCGCGCACTCAGTCGAGTGCGCGCAGGACGACGCATTTGAGGTAGAGGGTCTCGGGGACGCCGAGGAGGACGGGGTGGTCGTGTGATTGCGTGCGGCGCTCGACGATTTGGACGCGGCGGCGCGCGTCGCGCGCGGCCTCGGCGATGACTTCGAGGAAGAGCGGCTCGGTCATGTGGTACGAGCAGGTGCAGGTGACGAGGTGGCCGCCCGTCGAGAGCATCTTGAGCGCGCGCAGGTTGATCTCCTTGTAGCCGCGCGCCGCCGCGCGCACGCTCGCGCGGTTCTTGGCGAAGGCCGGCGGGTCGAGGACGATGGTGTCGAAGCGCTCGCCCGCCGACTCCATCTCGTGCAGCGCGTCGAAGACGTTGGCCTCTCGGAATTCGACGCCGGCCGCGCCGTTCAGTTCCGCGTTGCGGCGCGAGGCCGCGACCGCCTCGGGCGAAACGTCGAGCCCCAGAACGCTCTCGCAAACCCCCGCGATGCTCAGCGCGAACCCGCCGTTGAAGGTGAAGCAGTCGAGCGCGCGGCCGCGTGCGTAGCGGCGCGCGGCCGCGTGGTTCTCGCGCTGGTCGAGGAAGGCCCCGGTCTTCTGCCCGCCGAGCGGCGCGACGCGGAAGCGCACGCCGTGCTGCGTGACCTCAAGCTCGCCCGGCTCCTCGCCGTGGAGCACGCCCGTCAGCTGGGGCAGACCTTCGAGGGCGCGCACGCGCACGTCGTTGCGCTCGACGATTGAGCGCGGCGCGAACTCCTCGACGAGCAGCTCCGCGAACAGACCTTTCAGCGCCTCCGCCCCCTGCGAGAGCGTCTGCACGACGAGCACGTCGGCGTACCTGTCGACGATGAGCGAGGGCATGAGGTCGCCCTCCGAGTAGACGAGGCGGAAGGCTTCGGCCTCGCGCTCGATACCGGCGCGGCGCGACGCGGCGGCGCGCAGGCGCGCGCGCCACCACTCGCGGTCAACCGGCTCGTCGCGCGCCGTCAAAAGCCGCAGCGCTATCTCGGAGCGGTCGCTGTAGAGCGCCTGCCCGGCGAAGCGCCCGCGGTCGTCGCGCACGCGGACGACCGAGCCGCCCTCCGCGCCGCCGTCGTCGCGCACGTCGCTGCGGTAAATCCAGAGGTGGCCTTCGCGCGCGCGCTCCGCCCCGCGCCTCGTAATTGTGACCTGCGGCTGACTCATCGTTAATTCCCTTTGCGGCTCATTGAAGCACGGGAGCCGGGGCGGGTTCAACGCGGCGAACCGGCCGGGCTTGAAATCATCTGACGGGAGTTGTAGCCTTACGGCAAGGTTCTTGAACCCAAATTGTACTGAGGAGGACACACTCTGATGCCAGAAGTCGGAGACGTGGCCCCGGATTTCGAGCTGCCGAGCAACCTTACGCAAGGTAAGAAGGTGAAGCTCTCGGACTTCCGCGGCAAGTCAAACGTCGTCATCGCATTCTACCCGCTGGCGTGGACGCCCGTCTGAACGGCGCAGATGCCTGCCTACGAAGCCGACCTAGATCGGTTCAGGCAGTACGATGCCCAGGTCCTGGGCATAAGCGTCGACAGCGTCCCCTGCAACACCGCCTGGGCCAAGTCGCTCGGCGGACTCACCTACGACCTGCTGAGTGACTTCGAGCCGAAGGGCGAGGTCGCACGACTCTACGGCGCGTACCGCACGGGCGACGGAATCTCGGAGCGCGCGCTCTTCATCGTGGACAAGGAAGGCAAGCTCGCCTACGTGGACATCCACGACATCGGCGACCAGCCCGACAACGAAGACCTCTTCGAGGTGCTCCGCAAGCTCTAGGCGGCGGGGGGCGAGGCTTTAAACCATCGACCGGCGGGCCGCAATTCCCTCGGGGCGCACGCGCCCGGTGGGGGTTCGCGGCCCGTGACGCTTTAGCCACAAAATTGGGCTAACCTCCGGCGCAAAGAGGACAGTAAGGGGTAGAAGTCATGACGCTTTCGAGAAAGTGTGTGCCGTTCACGCCGTTCGACGGCGAGCTGTCGAAGGCGACGGTCGCCATCGTCACGGCGGGCGGCGTCCACCTCAAAGACCAGGAGCCGTTCAACACGGCCGACGAGCTGGGCGACCTCTCGTTCCGCATCATCCCCGACGACGCCGACACTTCGCGGTTGATGGTCTCGCACCACCACTACGACCACGCGGACGCCGACTCCGACATCAACGTCGTCTTCCCGCTCGACGCGCTGCGCGACCTCAAAGAAGAGGGCTTCGTCAAGGAGGTCGCAAAGAAGCACGTCGGCTACATGGGCTACACGATGCAGCTCAAGGCGATGTACGAGGGCACCGCGCCCGAGATCGCCAACGAGATAGACCGCGGCTCGCGCGCCGACGTGGTGGTGCTGACGGGCGGCTGCCCCAACGTCTGCCACCGCACGGTCGTCGCCGTCCAGCGCGAGATAGAGATGCGCGGCATCCCGACGGTGCTCGTCACCGTCAGCCCCGAGGTCTCGGCGCAGATGCGGCCGCCGCGCGCCTTCTACCCGAAGGGCTTCAAGATCGGCAACAGCCTCGGCCGCCCGGGCATGCGCGAGCTACAGCGCGCCGTCCTGCGCGACGCGCTGCAACTGCTCACCGAGAACACGCGCCCCGGCGAGTTCGTCACGCGCGAATACCCCG
>DASWNR010000127.1:0-1842 GCA_036399155.1 Pyrinomonadaceae bacterium | reverse complement strand
CTGTTGTCAAACAGTAACCTTTAACTTCCGATGACTGCCTTCTACTTTAACTCAGCCCTTTTTGCAAGCGAGGACGCCGCGAGGGCGCTGCGGGCGCGGCGCGAGCGTCGTGCTGCTGACGCCCGTGCAGCGGCACACCTTCGACGCCTCCGGCAAGATCACAGACTCGCACGGCGATTACGACGACGCCGCCTGCCGGGCGGAGGCCGGCTTCGTCGAGCACGCGCGCGACCGGACTATGCGCGGCGTGCGCCTGACGACGGCGAAGGGCGAGCCCCTCAAGTTGACGAACGCCGCGGGCGTCGAGAGCCCCGAGGTCGTCAGGAAGTAGGGCGGCATCCCCCGCTCACTCGACTATCTCGAAATCTATCCACTGCGTGGCGACGCGGTATTTCTCCTTCGCGAGCAGGTCGGTGACGACGAGTTGCATGACGTACTCGCCGGGGCCAAGCTCGCCCCCGAGGCGGAGCCGCCCGCCCGCGTCAATGTCGCCCGCGACGTTCCGCGGCCGCCCCTCGAACGGCGACGCCTGACCCGTGAAGACCGGCTTTCCGTCGCGGAAGAGACGTACCTGCGTCTGCATCCTCGCGCCACCGCCAGCGCGTTCGACCTTCGCGTTGTAGATGTGCAAGCCGTAATCGACGGCCGCGCCCCGGCGGAAGCGCCGCACGGCCGAGCCGCCCAGCGGGTCGGGCGCGCCCGCGTTCGGAATCGCGCCGGCGGCCCCGGCCGCGGGGTCGGCGGCGCCGTGCAGCGCCATGACGATGCCGGAGAGCGCGAGCCGTTCCTTCTTCAGGTCGGGCACCTCTACGAACTGGCTCGCGGAGCCGACGCGCTCGGTCGCCGCGTCGCGCACGGCGACGCGCAACTGGTAGCCGCCCGGCTTCTTCGCAGGGACGACCATGTTGTAGACGAGCCCGCCGCGCAGGGTCTTCTCGTAGTCCTCCGGCTTGACCGTGACCCTGTGCGTCACGTTGGCCTCGCCGACGGGGCGGCCGTTCACGCCGAAGGTGAGCGCGACCACGTCGAGCACGGCGCTGTACGTCCCGTCGGGCTGTGGACGGAAGGTCACGTCGCCGCCCTCGACGTGCAGCAGCGAGCGGATGAACGCGCCCTGTTTGGCGTCCCTGCTCAAGAGCGGCGTCAGGCGCAGGCGGACGCCGCCCGCCGGGAAGGGCGCGACGAGCGCGGCCCGAATCTGCTGCGCGCGCGTGCGCGGCCGGGGCGCGGGCGTCAAGCTCTTGCCCTCGAAGCCGAAGAAGCCGCCGCGCGTCCGCACCTTCAGCCCCGAGCGCCTGACCTTGACGGAAACCTTGTGGAAGCGGAAGCGACCCGTCGCGGGGTCGAAGGTGCCCTCCTCGGGTCGGAAGCCGACGAGGTAGTAGCCCCTCTGGTCTTCGATGGCGCGGCGGACGCCGCCGCCGATGTCGTTCGAGTTGACGTAGGCGACGCCGCCCGTCTCCTCGGCCAGCGCCTTCATGGCGCGCTGCGAATCCTGTAGCAGCGCGCCGCGCGCCGTCGAGATGGACATCATCTGCTCGGGGCTGGGTATCCTGCCCTGGCTCGCGTCGAAGAGGCTGAACGTCTGGAGGCCGCGCGCGTCCACCGCGTAGATGATGACCGAGGCGCGGTTCGCCCCCTCGATGACGCGGTTGATGCCGGCCAGCACGCGCCCTCGATCCTCCTCGGGCGGCGGCACGGGGATGCCGTCCGAGAGCAGCACGAGCGACTTGCGCCCGGGCAGATCGCGCAGCGCCCCGACGACCGCGTCGAGCGCGTTGAGCGTCCCGACGCTGAACCGCTCGCGGCGCACCGACTCGAACTCACGCTCGCCCGCCGTCT
>DASWNR010000126.1:0-2505 GCA_036399155.1 Pyrinomonadaceae bacterium | reverse complement strand
GCGACCGTCTTGACGCCCTCGCGGAAGATGGCCTGCGCGAGCACGGTCGCCGTCGTCGTGCCGTCGCCCGCCACGTCCGAAGTCTTCGAGGCGACTTCCTTAACCATCTGCGCGCCCATGTTCTCCGTCGAGTCTTTGAGTTCTATCTCTTTCGCCACCGTCACGCCGTCTTTCGTAATCGTCGGGCTGCCGTATTTCTTGTCGAGCACGACGTTGCGCCCCTTGGGGCCGAGCGTGATCTTAACCGCGTCGGCCAACTGGTTGACGCCCCGTAAAATCGCCGCGCGCGACTCGCCGCCTTGAACTATTTGCTTTGCCATAATCTTTCTCTTTTTCCTTGACCGAATCTGGTAGTGACGCCCCGGAAGGGCTTCCGCCTATTCAATTCATCCGCCGCCGGAGAATTACCTGCCGCCCTTCTTGCCCCCGCCGACGGCCGACCCGGCCGCCGCGCCCGCGCGGCTGATGATTCCGAGAATCTCGTCCTCGCGCATGATGAGCAGCTCCTCGCCGTCGATCTTGACTTCGGAGCTGCTGTACTTGCCGAACAGGACGCGGTCGCCGGCCTTCACGTCCAGCGCCTGGCGGGTGCCGTCCTTCAGGTACTTGCCTTCGCCGGCGGCGATGACCTCGCCCTCCTGCGGCTTCTCCCTGGCCGTGTCCGGGATGATGATGCCGCCGCGCACCTGCTCGCCTTCGTCAATGCGTTTCACGATCACTCTGTCGTGTAATGGTTTGATATTAGTCGTCATGGCTTGCGTCGCTCTCCCCGTAGATTTTCTAACGGTTAAGGGATGTGGCTGTGGGCTTCAGGTGATCCGGAGGATTCCGGAGGAGCTGAGAAGAGAGTAAGCGGACTCGGTTCCACACGACCTTACGCTAGACAACTGTATATGTCAAGTGTAGTATATAGGCCGCATCTGAAATATAGCGCATGTGATAAATAATGGGCGCCGCGGGGGAGAATGCTTTGATCGAGATCAGGATCGACCAGTTGTTGGAGGAGCGAGGCCGGACTTTCTACTGGCTCGCGAAGGAGACGGGCATCAGCCACACGACCCTGTGGCGTTTGAAGAAGGGCAGGGCGGTGGGCATCAACTTCCCCACGCTGGAGCAGATCTGCCGGACGCTGAGCTGTCAGCCGGGCGACGTGCTGACGCTGGCGGACGAGAAGAAGGCGGGCAAGAAGCGTGCGGCGAAGGGCAGATAGACCCGTCGGGCGCTCAAGCTCCGGCGGCCGCCCCGCCGGACTCGACCGCTTGACAAGCCCCGACACGTGGCGCAACGTGCTTGCGAACCGAGCCTAGCTCGCCCCCTTCTCAATTCCTCTGGAATTTTCCAGATTACCTGAAGCGCACGGGCCGCCCCATCGGACGGCTAACGTTGTGTCAGCATCACGCCGCCCTGCGGCCGGAACCTTCATGCGAGCAGATAAAAACATAGCCGCGCAAGACGAAAGACGTACCGACGAGCCGTTGGTGACGCCTATCCCGAACGGTTGGCTGACGCGCCTCTTCGGATGCCGGCACCGCAACATGAGCCCCCCTTTCACGGGGGGCGCTGAAACGTACCGCTCCTGCATGAGGTGCGGCGCGCGGCGGCTGTTCGACGTGGAGCGGGGCAGGATGACGGGGGCTTATTACTACGCCCCCCTCTCCTCCCTCTACGAACCCCAGCGCCGGAACGACTCCCGGGGGGGAGAAAGATAAACATGGCGACAGATAATTTACTTGGTGCGACGGTCAGGATACGAAGGGGCTGGCACGGAGGCAGAACCGGGGAAGTGGTCGCCTTCGACCACCAGGCCGGCCCGACTTCCACATACACCGTAATTAAAGTTCAGCTCAAGGGGAACAGCCAGCCCGTGATGATCTACAGTCTCGACGAGTTGCAGACCCTCTCCGCCCCGCCGGGCGTCGCGGGGCTTCCCACCACCCAGCCTGAGTTGCCGGAGGCCGTTTGAGCCTTGAAAGCTCGGGGAAAGATAAGATGCTCAACCTGCGGGTACATACCGACCGTGTGAGCGCGGGCACGCCCGGCGCCGGCGGAGTGTTCTACTCCCAACGCGCGGGCGGCCCGCACTACCGTTGGTGGCTTGACGAGAAAGGGCTCGGCCGATGGCGCTTCACACGCTTACATCCGGCCGAATGGAATCCGAAGGCACTTTCCCATTTGAATGAGACAGATATGCCGGCCGGGTTGCGAGCAAGGCTCGCCGAACACTACATGTGGTGAGGGCGCCGGTAACGATTCCGGGGCGATTGCGGGGCGGAAATTTGAAGGGAAGAAAACGCGGCGGGGAGGTTGGGGCCTCCCCGCCGCTTGGCCCGCTTTCCTGTTGCTGGATTGGGCGGGCGATTGCTTAGAGACTAACACCGAAGCGCGCCGCCTTCCGTGCGATAGGACACACAGTGGCTTAATAAATTCCCGCGCGCGGACTCGTATCATTCAACCGCTTCGGACTCACTCCGCCGCGGCCGCAAGCAAGCGCCTGATGGTGGGAAT
>DASWNR010000125.1:0-24205 GCA_036399155.1 Pyrinomonadaceae bacterium | reverse complement strand
GGTCATCGCGGAGGTGGCCCGGCTCTTCCGCGAAACATCTTTGCCCGCGCCCGTCGTAGACCCGGTCGTGCGCTCGACCTCGGGCTTCGACCTGATAGACGACGAGGCGCTCGACGCGCTCAAGTCGGAACTGCTCCCGCTCGCGCGCGTCGTCACGCCGAACATCCCGGAGGCCGAGCGCATCACCGGCCTCCGCATACGCGACCGCGACGCGATGCTCGGGGCCGCGCGCGCCATCCGCGCTCTGGGCGCGCGCGCCGTGCTCGTCAAGGGCGGCCACCTCGCCGGCGCAGAGGCGCTCGACGTGCTCGACGACGAGGGGAGGCTGGAGACTTTCACGGCCCCGCGCGTCGAGACGACCTCGACGCACGGGACGGGCTGCACGCTCGCCGCGGGCATCGCCGCCTGCCTCGCGCGCGGGATGAGTTTGAACGAGTCGGTCGAGGCGGCCAAGCGCTTCGTCACCGAGGCCATACGCCGCGCGCCGCGACTCGGCCACGGCCACGGCCCCATTAACCACGCCGTCGCGGCGCTCGCCTGAAGCGCCGGGGCCCGGCGGAGGCTCTGAAGTTATGAGATACGGAAAGAGATTTAAGCCGCCCGAGACACGAGGCGCGACGCGCGCGCGCGCGACGCTCGCCGCTTGCGTGTCGCTCCTCGTGTTCTCGACGGCGCTCGCGCAGGGCGATTTGACGGGCGGCGTCGGCCAGTTCGCCGTCCAGCCTAAGAAGCCGAAGGTGGTCGTCTCGGCGAAGCCGAAGCCGCCGGCGGTGAAGGCCGGGCCGAAGGCTACGAACAACGACCGCCTGCTCGCGGCCGCCGGGAGCGGCGACGCGGCGGCCGCCTCGAAGCTGTTAGGCGCGGGCGCGGACGCCAACGCGCGCTCGACCGAAGGGTGCCCGGCGCTCGTCTACGCGGTCGCGTCGAAGAACGCGGCCGCCGCGCAGTCTCTACTCGCCAGGGGCGCGGACGCCAACTCGCGCTGCGCCGACGGCGTGACGGCGCTGATGGTCGCGGCCGAGTCGGGCGACGAGCCGACCGCGCAGGCGCTCGTCGGTCGCGGGGCGGACGCGAACGCGAAGACCGTGGACGGCCGCACGGCGCTGATGTTCGCGGCCTCTTCGGGCCAACTCCCGGTCGTGCGCGCGCTGCTGTCGAAGGGCGCGGACGTGCACGCCCGCTACAAGGACGGGCGGACGGCGCTCACCTTCGCGGCGGCCAACGGGTTCGCGGTCGTGGCCGACGAACTGCTGTCGAAGGGTGCGGACGTGAACTCGCGCGACGTGGACGGCTGGACGCCGCTCTTGTGGGGCTCGTGGTTCGGGCACGCCGACGTGGTCAAGCTGCTTTTGGGGCGCGGCGCGGAGGCGGGCGTCACGGACAAGGACAAAGACACGGCCCTGATGAAGGCCGCGACGCAGGGGCACGCCGCGGTGGTGCGTCTGCTCGGGGGGGCGGAGGGCGTGGACGTGAACGCGCGCGGGAACGGCGGCGGGACGGCGCTGCTGTTCGCCGCCTCGCGCCCCTCGGGCTACGAGGCGGTCGAGGCGCTGCTGGAGAAGGGCGCGGACGTGAACGCGCGCAACGAAGCCGGGATGACGCCCGTCATCCTCGCCTCGGCCTACGGCCGCGTCCCGACGCTCGAAGTGCTTTTGAAGAAGGGCGGCGACGTTAACGCGCGCACGCCGAAGGGCTTCAGCGCGCTCATCGCCGCCGCCAACAAGGGGCTCTCCGCCACCGTCCAACTCCTCATCGAGCACGGCGCGGAGGTCAACGCCACGTACGAAGACGGCCGCACCGCGCTGGGCTTCGCCGAGCAGAACGGACAGGCCCGGGTCGTCGAGATACTCAGGAACGCCGGCGCGAAGTAAGCGCGTGAGCAGAAAAGGGTGGGGCGTGACGAGGGAAGGCGGCCAGCCCTTCTCGTCACGCCCCACCCTTTTCAGCTTTCGGTTTTTACTCTTCTTCGATGGTGACTTTATTCATCACCACGTCGGTCTTCGGGCGGTCGCCGGGGTGCGTGGGCGTGGTGGCTATCTGGTCCACGACGTCCTGCCCCTCGATGACGCGGCCGAACTTGGTGTAGGAGGGCGGCAGCCCGTAGTCGGCGTGCATGATGAAGAACTGCGAGCCGTTGGTGTTCGGGCCGGCGTTGGCCATCGCCACGGTGCCCTTCGTGTAATCGCCCCGGTACAGCTCGGACGAGCGGTTGATCTCGTCGTTGAAGCGCCCGCCCCACGCGGACTGGCCGCCGCGCCCCGTCCCGTCGGGGTCGCCGCCCTGAATCATAAAGCCCTTGATGACGCGGTGGAAGATGACGCCGTCGTACTTGCCCGCCTCTGCCAGCAGCCGAAAGTTCTCCGTCGTCTTCGGCGCGTCCTCCTCCAACAGCTCGAAGCGGATGGTGCCCAGGTTGGTCTCGATTCTCGCAATGCGTTTGGCCATTAAGTCCTCCTAAGTAGACAGTAGTCAGTAGTCAGTAGAAAACCTTTCGTCAGCGAGTCGTCAGGGTGTCAATGTCAACATCCGCCCGGCGGAGCCCTACTGTCTTCTGACTACTGTCTACTGACTACTTCCTCAAGAACGAATCTTTCGATGGCGGCGGCGACGCCGTCCTCGTCGTTGGTGGCGGTCGGGTGGAAGTGCCGGCCCTCGCCGAGCGCGGGGTCGGCGTTGCCCATCAGGACGCCGGTGCCCGCCCACTCAAGCATCTCCAGGTCGTTGTGGTTGTCGCCGACGGCCATCACCTCCTCGCGCCGCAGCCCCTGCTCGTCGGCCACGGCCGCGAGCCCCGCGCCCTTCGACGCGTCGGGGTGCAGCACGTCGAGGAGCGCGAAGTCCGTCTTCGGGTAGAGCGTCAGCAGCAGCCGCACCGATCCGCCCAGCCCGTCGCGCATCACGGCGGCGAGGCGCTCCATCGCCGCGCAGCCGCCCGAGAAGGCGACGTGCAGCGGGTCGTGGTCGAGGTACTCTTCGAGCGAGCGGACGCGCCGGATGGCGGCGGCCGCCTCCTCGCCGACGACGCGGCGCGACCACTCGATGTACTTTTCGAGCGCGGTGTTGCCGGGGCTGACGTGGTCGTAGACGAGCAGCCCCGCGCCGACGTGGTCGTCGCTGACGAGCGCGTCGGCGCCGTGCGCGGCCCCCAGGCGGACGACCGAGCGCGCCGCCTCGACCGGCATGAGGACGGCCGCGACCGTCTCCAGCGAGTGCGCGTGCTTGGTGAGCGCGCCGTTGTGCGCGATGACGGGCACGTCCAAGCCCAGTTCGAGCGCGAGCGGGCGCGCGTCGCGGAAGCGTCGGCCGGTGACGAGCGCGACGCCCACGCCCCGCGCGCGCGCCGCGTCGACGGCCGCGCGGTTGCGCTCCGAAAGAGACCCGCGCGAGTCGAGCAGCGTCCCGTCGAGGTCGAGGGCTATTAAACGGATGGCCATCGTCGGTGGCTCGACTCTAGCACCGGCGGCCTGAGGCGCGCAAACAGCCCCGCCCCGGCCGGCGCCGCGCCGAAATCGTGAGCATTGACATCGGTCGCCGCGGGTAATATCTTTCCGACGCACTTCCCGCCGGCCGGTCTCCGCGGCCTCACGCCAAAGATTTCAAATCGCGGGCCGGGGCCTTTCGTTGGGGGATTCAGATGCGCAGACTCTTCGTCATCTCCGACCTGCACCTGGGCGGCCGCCCCGACGCTTTCGACGACGCGGGCGGGCTGGTCACAGGCTTTCAGATCAACAACTCTTACGCGGCGCTGACGGAGTTCGTGGACTGGGTCGGGTCGGTCGCGCGCGCGGCCGATTCGGAGGAGGTCGAGCTGGTCATCAACGGCGACATCGTAGACTTTCTCGCCGAAGACGATTCGGAAGGCGGGCGCGGGGGCGCGCGCGTCTGGGCGGCCGGCGAGGCCGAGGCTTGCGCGCGGCTCGACCAGATAGCGCTCCGCACGCGCGGGGGCGGGGCGCGCGGCGTCTTCGACGCGCTCAAGGATTTCGTCGCGGCGGGGAACCGCCTGACGCTGCTGCTCGGCAACCACGACGTGGAGCTGTCGCTGCCGCGCGTGCGCGGGCGGCTCGACGCGCTCACGGGCGGCGGGCGCGGGCTCGTGCGCTTCGTCTACGACGGCGAAGCCTACACTCCGGGGCGCGTCCTCATCGAGCACGGGAACCGCTACGACCGCTGGAACATGATCGACTACAGCGCGCTCCGACAGGAGCGCTCGATGCTCTCGCGCGGGCTCGCGGTCGAGGAGGAGCGGCGGCAGGAGCGTTACTTCGTCCCGCCGGCCGGGACGTACCTCGTCGTTCATTTCATGAACCGCGTCAAGGCGCGCTACCGCTTCATCGACCTGCTCAAGCCCGAGACCAACGCGATGCTCCCGCTGCTGCTCGCGCTTGAGCCGGACCTGCGGCAGTACCTCGGCGACGTGCTCAACGCCTCGCCCATCGTCAGGCAGTACCTCCGCCACGGGCTTGAGACTTCGGTCACGACGAAGTGGCCCGGCGACCTGAGCGCGGCGATGGACGACGCGGTCGAGGAGCTTTCGCTCGACCAGCTCGTGCTCGAAACTTTCAGGGAGGCGGGGCACGAGGCGGACGCGGCGATGTTCGTCGCCCGAGCGCCCGCCGGGGCGGGTAGTTCAGGCGACCTGGGCGTCGGGGGCGGGGGCCACGCGCGCGGCGTCGCGGCGGCCGGCGACCTGAGCATCGACGACAAGCTGGATTGGATTCAGGTGCAGATGCGTCGGGCGCGCGAGTGGTTCAGGACGCGCGCCGGGCAGCTCGGGGACACGGCCGAGAGCGCGTCGCTGCTGCTCGGGTTGGGGCGCGCCGAGACGCCCGAGGGGCGGCTCCGGCAGCTCCACGCCGCGCTCCGACGCCTCAACCGCGACGACCGCTCCTTCAGCCTCGACTACGAGGAGAAGAACTACGCGGACGCCGCGCGCAGGACTTCGGCCGACGGAGACTTCGACGCCGTCCTCTACGGGCACACGCACCTCCCGAAGAAGATGCCGCTGGACGGGGGCGGCGGCCGGCGCTGGTACTTGAACACCGGAACATGGTGCGACGTGATACGGCTGCCCGAGGAGGTCGGCTCGGACTACGAGACGGCGCGGCCGGCGCTGGCCGCCTTCGCCGACGCGCTGGGCCGCAACGACTACGCCCCTTACGTCCGCCGCTACCTGAGTTACGCGGAGCTGGCCGTAGACGACTCGGGCGGCGGGCGGCTGGCCGAAGAGCCGGGGCTCTACTCTTACTGCGGCGCGGGGCGCGAACGCTCCGCGCCGCTGACCGAAGCCCACACTTTAACCTCATAAGGATTGAACCCATGAAGGACATCACCGCGAGGCTCTACAAGCCCGGCGAGAAGAAGTACACCGGGACGGCGTGGCTCTGCTCACAGGAGTACGCCCTCACGGCCGCGCACTGCGTCGGCGACCGCGTGGGCAGGGTGCCGATGGAGGGCACGTTCAGGCTCAAGCTGGGCGCGGGCGACTGGCTTGAGGCGGAGGTCGCCGACTGGGACCCGGACGTTGACGCGGCGCTGCTCCGCATCAAGGGCGGGAAGATTCCCGAGGACGTGAAGGTCAAGCTGGGGCAACTCCCGTCGCTGACGCCGTGGCCGGTCGGGCCGACCGGCTTCCAGTGGCAGAGCTGGGGCTTCGCCAGCGGCAACCCTTCGGGGACGGCGCTCTGGGGCTACATCGACGAGCCGAACAGCTACATCACGGACGACCCGGACGCCGAGGTCGAGCGGAGGCAGCACGCCATCCAGCTCACGTGCGAGCAGGGGGGGTTCGACAACCTGCCGGGCATCTCGGGCGCGGCCGTCAGCTTCGACAAGAACGTCGTCGTCGGCCTGGTGCGCTCGGGGCCGCCCTCGTTCAAGCAGAGGGTCATTTACGCCGCGCCGCTCAAGAGCATCGTCGAAGCCTTCCCCGAGGTGAAGAAAATATTCGACGCGAACCTCAAACAGGCCATCGACTCGGTCTCGCCGAACATGCTGCCCGGGTCGGGCGCGCGCGCGGAGGCGGCGGACGGGAGGGCGGCCCCCGCCGCCTCCGCGCCGCGGCCCCCCGAGCTGTTCGGGCGCGAGCACGACATCGCCGAGGTCGGCAAACTCCTCGGGGGGGGCGCGCGCCTGCTGACCTTCGTCGGCGAGAGGGGCGTGGGCAAGACCGTGCTGGCGCAGGCCGTCGGCCGCAACCTGAGCGGCGGCTATCAGGAAGGCGTCTACTTCGTAGACCTGAGTCTGGTCAGGGACGCCGGGCGGGTCGCGGCCGAGATCGCGCACGCGCTCGGGGTCAAGGAGTCGCCGGACGGCTCCTTCGAGGAGAGCCTGGGCGCGTACCTCGGCGACAAGCACGCGCTCATCATCCTCGACGGCTTCGAGTATCTGGAAGACGCGCGCCCGCTCGTCGAAGGGCTGCTCGCCAAGACCCGCCGCCTCCAATTCATCGTCACCTGCCGCGCCGCGCTCGGCTGGGCGCGCGAGCGCGTCTACGCGGTCGGGCCGCTGTCGCTCGACGCCCCGGGCGGGGGGGCGCCCGAGACGGCGCCGGCCGTGGCGCTCTTCCTCAAACGCGCGCGCCGCGCCAACCCCGCCTACAGTTACGACCCCGCGACGCTCGGCGAGGTAAGAGGCGTCTGCGAGACGCTCGGCGGCCTGCCGCTGGCCGTCGAGCTGGCCGCCGCGCTGAGCGCGACGCCCGAGTTCAGCCCCGCGCTCGTGCTCGAACGTTTAAAGGCCGGCGGCGGCGCGGGCGACGGGCGGCTCGCCGCGCTGGTCGAGCTGTGCTACGAATCGCTCGAAGAGGGCGCGCGCGAGTGCCTGCGGCGGCTCGCGATCTTCTCGGGCCCGGTCACGCCCGACGCGGCCGAGGCGGTCGCGGCCTCGGCAGGCGCGGAGTCGGAGGCGGGCGCGCGCAAAGAGTTGTCGGGGCTCTCCCGCCGGAGCCTGCTCGACGAGGAGAGGCTCGCGGGCGGCCAGGTACGCTACCGCGTGCCGCGCCCCGTACTCGTCTACTGCGCGCGCAAGCTCGAAGAGGCGGGCGAGACGGCGTCGGCGCGGCGCGCGCACGCCGTCTACTACGCGCAGTTGACGAGGAGGGCCGAGCGCCGGCTCAACCTTCTGACCAGCGCCGAGCGCCGCGACTGGCTCGAACGCCTGGAGGCCGAGCACGAGGAGATTCGCGCCGCCATCAAGTGGAGTTTGGGCGAGGCGGGCAACGTCGAGCTGGGGCTTGAGCTGGTCGGGAACATGTTCTGGTTCTGGAACCTGCGCGCGTACCTGACCGAGGGGCGCAGGTGGGCCGACGAGGTGCTCGCCGCCGCCCGCCCCGCGCTCAAGAAGGAGAACAAGGAGACCGAGGCGCTCGGCAAGGCGCTCTACTGCGCGGGCGGGCTGGCCTTCATGCACGGCGACTACGCGGCCGCGCGCGCGACGCTTGAGGAGAACGTCGGGGTCTGGGAGAGGCTCTCGAACCACAGGCGGCTCGGCTACACGCTCATCATCCTCGGCGTGGTGGCGCTCAACCAGAACGAGCTCGAAGAGGCGCGCCGCCACGAGGAGCGCGGCGTCAAGCTTTTCAGGGAGGTGGACGACAGGTGGGGGCTCGCCCTCGCGCTCAACGACCTGGCCAAAGTCTGCCTTGACCAGGGCAAGGAAGGAGAGGAGGCGGCGCGGTCGAACTACCAGCAGAGCCTCGCGGTCTGGCGCGAGCTTGACGACAAGTGGGGCTACGGGCTGACGACCGGCAACCTCGGCAATCTCTACTACCGCGCGGGCGACCTGCTGATGGCGAAGCAGCATCTCGTCAACGCCGCCGCGCTCCAACGCGACGAGGGCAACCAGTGGGGCTGGGCCGAGTCTATCAAGCGCCTCGGCCACATCACCTTCGATGAGGGCGACTACGCGCAGGCGGCGCGGCTGTTCTACGACAGCATGGTGCTGCACCAGAAGATAGGTCGCAAGCAGCTCGTCGCCGACTGCCTCGACGGGCTGGCGCGCGTGGCGGCGGAGCTGGGGCGGCCGGCGCACTCCGCCCGCCTCTTCGGCGCGGCCACGGCCATCCGCCGCCAGATCGGCTCGCGGATGTCGGCGCCGCGGACGGCGCAGCGACAGACGAACATCGAGGCCGCCGTCCGCGCCGCCGCACGGGGGGGGATGACCCGCGAGGAGTTCCAGACGCACTGGGACGAGGGCGAGGCGTGGGCGCTTGAGGCCGCCGTCGCCGAGGCGACCGGCTACGCCGCCGAGTGGAGAGCCTGACAGACGATGGGAGCCCGAACGCGCACCGGCGCGGACTTCGAGACCGTGCTCAACTCGCCGCCGGGGTCGCCCTTCGGCTTCCGCGTCGCCGTCCGCGCTTCGGGCGCCGGCATCTCCTTCGAGGTCTCGGGCGCAGACCCTTCGGCGGGCCCCTCGAAGACGCGCCGCTACCTCCTCCCGGACAGGGGGCACCAATCCTACACGGAGTTTTTCGAGGGGCTGGCGGGGGACTTCGGCTCGCGCACGCCCGGCGGCGGCCGCAAGGCACCCGCGCCGCCCGACTTCCGGGCACCCTACCAGGTGCTCCTCACGGAGAACCTCGCGCCCGGGATGCTCTACGGCTACGGCGACCCGGCCGTGCTGAGGGTCGAAGGGCGCGACGGCGGCGGCGCGTGGTACTACCTCGTCGCGACCTCGAACGACGCGCCGGACTCGTTCCCGCTCATACGCTCGCGCGACCTGCTCGGGTGGGAGTTCGTCGGCTTCGTCTTCCCGCGCGGGAGGAAGCCGGCGTGGGCGGCCGACGGCGAGTTCGTCGCCGACTACTGGGCGCCCGAGCTGCACCGGGTCGGCGGCGAGTTCAGAGTCTACTTCGTCGCGCGCGACCGCCGGACGCGCGAGCTTTGCATCGGCGTCGCGAAGTCCCGGAGCCCCGAAGGCCCTTTCGAGCCCGCGCCGCGGCCCATCCTCAGGGGCGACGTGATAGACCCGCACGTCTTCGTCGAGGACGACGGCGGGGCGCTCCTCTTCTGGAAGAAGGACAACAACGCCGTCTGGCCCGCGCGCCTGTGCGACCTGCTCGGCGAACGCCCCTCGCTCGTCGCCGAACTCCTCCCGCGCCGCGAGGATCAAGTCACCGCGTCCTTCCTGCTGACGCTCTGGCCCTGGGCGCGCGGGCTCGCGCCGATGGAGCGTTTCTTCGTCCAGCACACCTTCGTCGAGGGCGTGGCCGAGACGTTCGCCGACACGCATGAGCGCCTGAGAAGTCTGTCGCGGGGGCGCGTGCGCGGCGACGCCTTCGGCGAGGCCGCGCGCGGCGTGCTGCGCGTGATGAGGACGCCGGTCTACGCGCGCCGCCTGTCGCCCGACGGGCTGAGCCTCGTGGGGCGGCGGACGAAGGTCCTGGAGAACGACCAGCCCTGGGAGGGTCATCTGGTCGAGGGCGTCTGGGTGACGAAGCAGGCGGGGAAGTATCACATGCTGTTCGCCGCCAACGACTTCTCGACCAGCCGTTACGGGATAGGCGCGGCCGTCGCCGACTCGCCGCTCGGCCCTTACAGGAAGATGGAGGGGCCGCTCCTGCGCTCCACGCCCGCGTGGACGGGCCCCGGTCACCCCTCGGTCGCCGTCGGCCCCGAAGGCCGCCCGCGCCTCTTCCTCCACGCGTACTCCCCCGGCCGCGTCGGCTACAAACAGTTCCGCGCGCTCCTCACCACGCCCCTCGTCTTCGACGAGCGCGGCGTCCGCCTGCCCTAAAGCCCTCCCGAAGGGGGCGCAGCAGACCCGCTCCACCTGACAGGTCGAGCCGGGTTGTGAGAGACTTTAAAGTGTCACAACCGAGACCGGGCGGGGCGTTTTGCGGCGTAAAATCGCCGTAAATTCCGCGCGCCGACCCGACGCCCCGCGAGCGCGGGGCATCTAATTTCCGAGCAAATTGGGGCGAACCGGGAGGCGCCCGATTGGATGAACGTCACCCACCTTGAATGCGCCGCGTGCGGCAGGACTTACGAGGCACGGCGGTTGCACAACCTCTGCGCGGAGTGCGGCAAGCCGCTGCTGGTGCGCTACGACCTCGGGGCCGCCGCGCGGACTCTGACGCGCGAGACTCTGAAGGGGAGAAGGGCCGACTTATGGCGTTACGCGGAGGTGCTGCCCGTCGAGCGCGAAGAAAATATCGTCTCGCTCGGAGAAGGCTGGACGCCGCTCTTGCGGGCCGAACGGCTCGGCGCGCGGCTCGGGCTCAAGAACCTCTACGTCAAGGACGAGTCGCAGAACCCGACGCAGAGCTTCAAGGCGCGCGGGATGTCGGCGGCCGTCTCGATGGCGAAGGAGCTGGGCGCGACGAAGCTCGCCGTGCCGTCCGCCGGCAACGCCGCCGGCGCGCTCGCCGCCTACGCCGCGCGCGCCGGGTTGGAGGCGCACATCTTCATGCCGCGTGACACGCCGCGCGCCAACGTCGTCGAGTGCGAGCAGACGGGCGCGCGCGTCACACTCCTCGACGGCTTGATAACCGACTGCGGCGCGGAGGTGGCGCGGCGCAAGGAGGCCGAAGGGTGGTTCGACGTTTCGACCCTCAAGGAGCCTTACCGCGTCGAGGGCAAGAAGACGCTCGGCTACGAGCTGGCCGAGCAGATGGACTGGGAGCTGCCCGACGTGGTCATCTACCCGACGGGCGGGGGCACGGGCCTCGTCGGCATGTGGAAGGCTTTCGCGGAGATGGAAGCGATGGGCTGGATAGGGAGCAAGCGCCCCCGCATGGTCACTGTTCAGGCGTCTGGGTGCGCGCCCATCGTCCGCGCGTTTGAAGAGGGCCTCCGCTTCGCGGCCGAGTTCGAGAACGCCGCGACAGTCGCCTCGGGCCTGCGGGTGCCGAAGGCGGTGGGCGACTTTCTCATCCTCGACGCGCTGCGCGAGTCCGGCGGGACGGCGGTCGCGGTGAGCGACGACGAGCTGCTCGCGGCCGTCGGCGAGATAGGCGCGGCCGAGGGGCTGTTCGTCGCGCCCGAAGGCGCGGCCTGCGTGCCGGCGCTGCGCGCGCTCGTCGGGCGCGGCGAGGTTCGGGAGGACGAGCGTGTCGTGCTCTTCAACACGGGCGCGGGCGTCAAGTACCTGGAGAGTTTCGAGACCGGCTCGGGCTGAGAGGCGGGCCGGCTTTAACCGGTCGATTCGGTCGGGGAGTTTTATGAAGTTTAAGAGATTGTTCGTGACGAGTTTTCTGGCGGCGGCGTTGGCAGCCACCGGGGCGGCGCAGGGGCGGAAGACGCAGCCGGTCAGCGCCGGGGTGGAGAAGGCGGCGGCCGGCCCCTTCGACCAGAAGCGCTTCGACGCGCTGCGCGCCGAAGGGTTCGACGCGCTCTACAACCTCGACTACGAGGGCGCGCGCCGGCGCTTCCGCGAGCTGACCGTGGCCTTCCCGGCTCACCCGGCGGGCTACGAGCTTCTGGCCGCGAGCCTCTGGCTCAAGACGCTCAACGAGTCGCGCCGGCTACAGGCGTCGCTCTACAACAACGAGGGCTTCTACAAGGAGAAGGACGACCGCGTAGACCCGAAGGTGGCGGGCGAGTTCCGCGAACTCACGCGCAAGGCGAAGGAACTCTCGGAGGCGCGGCTCAAGCTGAACCCGAAGGACGCCGACGCGCTCTACTACCTCGGCGCGGTCGAGGGTTTGAAGGCCGCGTGGGGCAGCATGGTCGAGCGCAGCTTCATGGCCGCCATGTCGAGCGGCAAGGACTCCGTGAGCCACCACCGCGAACTGCTCAAGATAGACCCGGCCTACGTCGACGCGAAGGTCACCATCGGGATGTACGACTACGTCGTCGGCTCGCTCCCGGCCATCGCCAAGATCGGCGCGACGCTCATCGGCTACCGCGGCTCGAAGAAGCGGGGCCTGGCCACGCTCGAAGAGGTCGCGCGCGAGGGGCGCTGGGCGCGCGACGACGCCAAGTCGCTGCTCATCGCGCTCCTGAAGCGCGAGCGCCGCTACCGCGACGCGTACGTCTACGCCTCGGAGCTGGCGGCGAAGTACCCGCGCAACTACCTGCTCAAGATGGAGGCCGCCGACGCGCTCGTCTCGCAGGCGGCCGTAGACCGGCTGACCGACCCGGAGGCGGCGAAGAAGACCGAGGCCGAGGCGTTCGCCGTCTTCGACTCGCTGCTCGCGCCTTTGTCGGGGCCGAACGCACCCAAATTGCCGCTCGACCTCGTCCGCTACAACTACGGCGACGCGCTGCTCGTCGCCGGCCACGCCGAGCGCGCGGCGAAGGAGCTGGCGGCGGCGGCGGCCGTGCCGGGCGCGGAAGCCTCCATGGTGACGCGCGCCCGTCTGCGCGGCGCGCAGGCGCTCGACCTCGCCGGCCGCCGCGACGAGGCGGTCGCGCAGTACAAGGCCGTGCTCGCGCTCCCGAACGTCTACGACTCGCACGAGGACGCGCGGCGCGGCCTGAAGGAGCCCTACCGGCTGACGCGCAAGGTCGGCGAGAACGGGCCGGTCGGCGGGGAGACTTCGGACGCGAAGGCCAACTAGGGCGAACGAGCAGGGGAGGGTTTCTTATGAGCATCATCTGTCCGTCGCACGACCCGACGCCGCTCGTGACGGCCGGCGCCGTGGAAGCGGAGACGGGGGCGCGTCTGCGCGTCGTCAGGCCGCAGGAGCGCCCGCGCCGCCTGCTGCTGTGCCTCGACGGCGTGCCCTTCGAGGTCGTCACGGCGGCGAAGTCGCGCGGCATGTTCGACAACTTCGGCGAGCCGGCGCGGCTGCTCTCGCCGTTCCCGACGCTGACGAACGTCGCGCTGGCCGAGATGCTCGGGGCGACGCCGCCCTCCGGCTACGAGAGCCTCTACTTCGACCGCGAGGCGAAGGAGCTGCGCGGCGGCGTGCGCAAGTACATCGGACGCCGCACGCCCGACAAGATTCCTTCGTCCTACATGGACGAGCTGGACTACCAGGAGCCGCTTGCCTTCGAGTTCCTCATCTACGTCGCGACCGACGCCGTCTGGCGCGCTGACATGCGGCGCTTCCGCGAGCGGTTTCTTTCGGCCCCGCCGTCGCGCGACTTCTTCGGCTTCCTCAAGGCGACCGACGGACTCCTGCACATCGGCGGCCCCGAGCGTCTGACCGTCGCGCTCCAGTCGCTCGACCGTCTGCTGCGCGAGATACAGGCGGCGGCCGGCTCCGAGACGGAGGTCGTGCTCTTCTCCGACCACGGCATGAACCTCGTGGAGAACCGGCGCGTCAACCTTCTGACGCACCTCGGCGGCAACGGCTACGAGGTGGTGACGAACATGCGACGGCCGCGCGGCAAGCGGCGCGTCTCGGCGCCGGGCTTCGGGCTGTGCGGCTACGCGGCGCTCTACTGCGGCGAGGAGACGGGCCGCGCCGAGCTGGCCGAGACGCTGCGCGGGCTCGAAGGCGTCGACTTCAGCGTGTACCCCGAGGACGAAGAAGGCGGCGCGGCGGTCGTGGCCGGCCCGTCGGGCAGGGCGCGCGTCGAGCGGCGCGAGCGGGGCGGCGAGACCTTCTACCGCTACGAGCAGTTGGACGGCGACCCGCTCGGCCTCGTGGAGACCGCGCGCGCTCTCTGCGCGGAAGGGCGGTTCGACGCCGACGGTTTTGCGCGCGACGCGGACTGGCTGGCGCGCACATGGGGGCACACTTACCCGGACGCGCTCGCCAACGTCCACGGCTCGGTCTTCTCGCCGCGCGTGCGCCACACGGCGGACGTGCTCGTCTCGCTCAAAGACGGCTACTACTACGGCGCGACCTCCTTCAGCCGCATGGTGCGCCTGCTCGCCACGCACGGCAACGCCCTGCGCGCCAGCTCGCACGCCTTCCTCATGAGCACGCACCGCGCCTTCCCCACGCACGTCCGCTCGACGGAGGCGCGCCCCGTGCTGAGGGGGTAAAACGGTAGACAGTAGTCAGTAGAAAGTAGTCAGTAGAAAGAAGAGGCGGCGCGTCTTCGGCCATCAGCCGGGACGCGCCGCCTTCGGTTTGCCTGCTGACTGCTGACTACCGGCTACTGTCTACTCTCCTATTCGACGCGTTCGAGGTGCCAGCGGAATCCGGTGTTGGGTTTGGCGTTCACCATCTGCGGGAAGTTCTCCGAGAAGTAGCGCCACCAGCTCGGGCGCTCGCCGTTAACGTCGGTGAAGCCGTACTCCTCCGCGAGCGTCCAGGAGCCGTAGAGCCCGCCCGACTTCTCCAGAACGTCCGGGTCCGAGGCGAGCGCGGCGACCGCGCGCCCGACGAAGAAGGGCGACTCGGAGCCCGCGAGCCCCATGCCGCGCGCCTTCGAGTTCTTCTCCGCCACCTCGCGCCAGTTCTCCTCGGTCGCGCCGAAGTGTTCGAGCACGACCTCGGTGCGCATGAAGCCGGGCGTGACGCAGACCGCCGCCACGCCGTGCGGGCGCAGCTCCTCGGCCCACGCGTAGGCGAGGCGGGCCACGTTGACCTTGACCAGATCGTAGAAGAGGTTCCCGCGGTAGTAGAGCGCGTCGCCGTCGCCTATCTCGACGACGAGGCCGCCCTTTCGTTTGACCATCAGCGGAACGGCGTGGCGCGTCGTGATGACGTGCGTGTCCACGCCCCGCCGCAGGGCGCGCAGACCCTTGTCGAGCGAGAGCTTCCAGAAGGGCTTCCACTCGTGCATCTCGCCCTCCGAGATGTCGTTGACGAGCACGTCCAAACGCCCCCGCTCCTTCTCCACGCGTTTGAAGAGCGCCTCCACCTGCCGCTCTTCGAGGTGGTCGCAGCGCACGGGGATGCCGACCCCGCCGCGCGCCGAGACCATCTCGGCCGTCTCCTCAACCGTCTCGGGCCGCCCGGCGAAGGGCGGCTCGGCGTTCGGCCTCTCGCGCGAGTTGCGCCCCGTGCAGTAGACAGTCGCGCCCGCCTCTCCGAGCATGCACGCGATGCCGCGCCCCGCCCCGCGCGTCGCCCCCGCGACCAACGCCACACGGCCTTCCAGACTCTTCATCACGAACCCTCCTTTCGGGTGGTAAGATACGCGCCGGTTCCCGACATCCTGTGTCATATTCGGGCGGCCCCGGAAAAAACTTTTAGGCAAAACTTTTCGGCGGGGAGGTTCGAGGCGCGATGCGTGCCGACCGTCTGCTTTCGATCATGCTGCTCCTGCAAATCTACCGGCGGCTGACCGCGGGCGAACTCGCGCGCCGGCTCGAAGTCTCGGAGCGCACGATTCACCGCGACATGGATGCGCTCTCGACGGCCGGCGTCCCCGTCGAAGCCCTACGCGGCGCGGGCGGCGGCTGGGCGCTCGTCGAGGGCTACCGGACGAACCTCACGGGGCTGAACGGCGAAGAGATTCAGACGCTCTTCGCGGGTCTGCCCGGACGACTCCTCGCCGACCTTAATCTCGGGCGCGCGTCGGACGCGGCGCACGTCAAGCTGCTCGCGGCGCTTCCCCCGTCTTCGCGCGAGGCCGCCGAGTACGCGCGCAGCCGCATACACGTAGACGTAAACGGCTGGGGCGGCGCGGGCGAGCCGATGCCGCACCTGCACACGATTCAGGAGGCGGTCTGGCGGGGGCGCAAGCTCCTGCTCGCCTACGGAGTCGGCCGCTGCGAAGGCGACGCGCCCGGGGAGCGCGCGGTAGACCCGCTCGGGCTCGTGGCGAAGGGCGGCGTGTGGTATCTGGTCGCGAGCGCGTGCGGCGAGGTGCGCAGCTACCGCGTCTCGCGCGTCGCGTCGGCGCGGCTCGCCGACGAAGCGGCCGAGCGCCCCGAGGGCTTCGACCTCGCGGCCTTCTGGGGCGACTCGCTCGCTCGCTTCCGCGAAGAGCTGCCGCGCTTCGACGCCAGCTTCCGCGCGCACAAGTCCGTGCTCCACCTGCTCCGCTACGCCGGCCGCTTCTCGCGCCTGGAGGAGGCTTCGGAGCCGGACGCCGGCGGGTGGGTCACGGCGCGGATGCGCTTCCAGTTCGAGGAGGACGCCTGCGGGCTCGCGCTCTCGTTCGGCACGAAGGTCGAGGTCGTCGAGCCCGCGGGCCTGCGCGAAAAGATTCTGAAGATGGCCGAGGAGGTCGTCCGGTTCTACGCGGGGGAGGGTTGAGGTCGCATGGCCGAAGAGGTTCGGGGTGACGGCGCGCCCGCCGTCGAGACGTTCGAGCTGGTGCGCCGGTTCGGGGATTTCACGGCCGTCGGCGGCATAGACCTGCGCGTCGGGCGCGGGCAGTTCTTCGGCTTCCTCGGCCCGAACGGGGCGGGGAAGTCCACGACCATCAAGATGCTGACGGGGCTGCTCGCGCCGAGCGCGGGCGTCGTGCGCGTGCTGGGTCGCGACGTGGCGGCCGAAGCCCTTGAGGTCAAGCGGCGCATCGGCGTCGTGCCCGAAGACCTCAACTTGTTCGAGCGGCTGACGGGCGCGGAGATGCTCTCGTTCACGGGGCGGATGTACGGGCTCGGGCGCGATGACACGGCGCTCAGGTCGCGCGAGCTGTTGGAGCTGATGGAGCTCGACTCGGAGCCGCGCCGGCTCGTCGTCGAGTACTCGCACGGGATGAAGAAGAAGCTGTCGCTCGCCTGCGCGCTCATCCACCGCCCCGAGATACTCTTCCTCGACGAGCCGTTCGAGGGCGTGGACGCCGTCGCCTCGCGCACGCTCAAAGACCTCCTGTCGCGTCTGACGGCGCGCGGCCTGACCGTCTTCCTCACCTCGCACGTCCTTGAGATAGTCGAGCGCCTCTGCACGCACATCGCCGTCATCTCGGCGGGGAGACTCGTCGCGGCGGGGCCGCTGGAAGAGCTGCGGCGCGGCATCAGCGTCGGCGAAGGCGCGGGCGCGGCGCTCTCGCTCGAAGACTACTTCATCAGCGTCGTCGGCGGTACGCGCGAGGCGGGCGCCGACGCGCTCAGCTGGCTGGGTTAAGGTTAAGGCGGAAAGGTCGGCCGAAGTCGTAAAGGTGAAATGGCGAAGAGCCCGCCCCGCTGTTGAAGCGGGGCGGGCTCTTCGGTTTAGTGTCCCGGCTTTTTAACGCCGGGGCGGGTTACGGCAGCGCCTCGACGATGATGTAGAAGCGGAACTTTCCGGGCTGCTCGATGCCGAGCAGGAACTGTAGGTTGATGGCCGTGTTGTTCGCCATCGGCGTCGCGAGCGTCACGGTGCCGGCCGAGAGCGTCGAGTTGTAGCCACCGCCTTCGGCCTGAGCGGGCGGCGTCTCAAGCGTCGTCCCCTCGATGGTCAGCGTGCAGGGCGTCGGGCTGGCCTGGCAGGTGCCCGCGTCGTTGATCGACATCACGCTCACCGAGCCCGAGGTGAGGGCGCGCAGGTCTGCCTCGCCCGGCCCGGTGTTCGGGAACGTCGTCAGCTCGACGATGCGGAACCGCAGACGCGTCACGTTGCCGCCCGTCGTGTTCGTCACGCGCCTCCTGATGGAGAGCGTGCCGAACGACTTGTTCGTCCCCGTGTCGGTCAGCTCGCGGTGGCGGTTCGGCTCGGCCGACGAGGGCTTGGTCGAGTCGAGCAGCGTGGCGAAGACGCCCGTCGTGTCGCGACGGATGGGCGAGGCCAGGTTCTCCGGCCCCGGCGCGCCGAGACGCTGCGTGACGCCCGAGATGACCGAGCCCAGCGTGTCGGCGAACAGGAAGTCGGCCGAGTTGTCGTTCGTGTCCTTCGGGTTCCCGCCCGACGTGCAGCCCACGCCGGTGACGAAGTCGCACTGCTTGCGGAAGAAGGTGTGCTCGAGCGTACTCCCCGAGACCGCCGGGAGGTTGGAGGGCTCGCGGAGCAGGTTGCAGGCCCCGCCCGTGTTCGTCCCGAAGCCGACGGCGTCGAGGCGGTTCGTGGTCGAGACGTTGACCACGTTCGCCGTCGTGAAGACGCCGACGTTGCGGTCGTTCTCGATGTCGGAGGTCATCGTCAGGTTGCCGGCGGCCGCGCCCGTCCCGCCGTAGTTGGCGAGTGAGTAGGCCGAGCCGACGGCAAGGTAGTGGCCGCGTGCCGGGATGACCGTCCCGTTCGGGATGATGCCGACGAGCACCGGCGTCGCGTTGCAGTCCGCGCCCATCTTGAAGATGCCGTAGCCACCCGAGGGGTCGTTGACGGTCAGGGGCGAGTCGGTGTTGTTGTAGAACTCGACGAAGTCGTCGGCCGAGCCGCCGGGGCCGGATGTCCTCAGCTCGCTGATGAGGAACGTCCCCGCGGTGTTGAGCGTGATGGTGCCCACGCCCTGTGTGTTGTCCAGCCCCGCGCCCGACGGGGCGGAGAGGTTAACGACGAACGTCTCGTCACCTTCCGTGTCGGAGTCGGAGCAGACGGGGACGTTTATCGTCTTGACCTGCTCGCCCGCCACGAAGGCGACGGTGCCGTTCGTGGCCGTGTAGTCCGCGCCGGGGTTGCCGCAGGAGCCGGCGGTGGCCGTCTGGTCGGCCGTCGCGAAGCTCACGCTGATGTTGCCGCTCGCCGGCTGCACCAGCGACACGGTGAAGACCATGTCGGTGGTGTTGGGGCTGGCGGGCTCCGCGAACTTCGCGTTGTTGATGTGAATCTTGTTCGCGTTGACCGGCGTCAGCGTCGGGTCGGCTTCGCCGGGGCCGTTGGTGCCGACAGCCGAGTCGTCGGTCTGGACGACGATGTCGTCGTCGGTCTGCGCCGTGCCCTGCGTAACCGTCACCGTCCCTTGGTTCGAGACGTTCGGGCCGCCCGAGTACGGGTTGTCGATGGTCACCTGGAAGGTGATCGTGACCGAGTCGCCCGGCGCGAGCGTCCCGATGTTGAGCCCGGAGATGCCGACGCCGGTGCCGTTCGGCTCGCCCGGGTTGTCGGACTGGACGAGCGCGCGCGACGCGCGCTTGTCGGCGCCCTCGCGGGCGGTGATGGGCGCGGTCTGCTCGGTGGTCGTCGTCGCCGTGCCGGCGTTACCCGGCTGTGTGCGGGCCGCCGCCGCCGAAGCGGCCGCCGAAGTGGCCGCCGGAGTGGCCTTGCGAACGTCGCCCGCGTTGGGCGCGACGGTCGTCTGCGCCGCCGCCTTGGGCGCGGTGCGCGGCATGCCGATGAACGGGCGGTCCGTGACGCCGCCGCCGAAGGCGCTCTTGGGCTTCGCTTCGCCGGTGGTCGCCACGATGGGTGCGACGATGACGGGGGCGCTCACGAGGCTGTCGGAGCCGCCGCCGCCGATAGGCCCGGCGGGCGGGGCAGCGCAGGCGACGCCGAAGGCGACCGCGCCGGTGACGTTGACCGTGGCGCCGCCGTTGGCCGCCGCGACGGCAGCCGCGTTCGCCTGCTCGATGTTGAGCGTGCCCTCGCTCTCCTGAAGGGAGATTGAGCCGCCGTTGACCGAGTTGCCGTTGAGGTCGGCGCACATGACCTGCGTCACGGGGTCGGCGGGCGTGGGCGAGATGGACTCGACGTATATGTCGGGGTTGACGTTGAGGGTGTCGATGTTGTTGTTCGACACCGTGATGCTCATCGTCGTGTCGGCCTCGGTGCGTGTGTAGAGGCCGGCCCCGTTGCGGGAGGTGACGGCCGAGGCGTTACCGTTGCGGATGACGTTGCCGCTGAACAGGACGTTGGCCGACTGGCCGCCGGCGCGGCGTCGGAAGACGCGGGCGCCGTTCTGGAGCGTGACGTTGGAGTTGTTGCCCACGCCCACGGGCGCGTCCGCGCCGGAGCAGGTGCCGGGCGTGCCCAGCTTGCCGAAGCAGTTGTTGGTGACCTTCGCGTCGGCGGCTCCGCCGGAGGCGTTGGCGATGTCGAGGTGCAGGGCGGACTGCTGGGCGTTGACGATGACGTTGTTGTTGATGTTGATGGTGCCGTTAACGTCGGTGTTGCCGTCGACGAAGACGAGCACGGCGAAGAGCGGGCCGGCGCAGAAGGTCGCGCCCGCGCCGCAGGCCGTGCTGTTCTGGCCGACGCCGTTCATGGTGTTGTTCGAGACGTTGACGCCGAAGGTGTTCGCCCCGCCGGTGTTGCCGCCCGTGAGACTGATGGCGCCCTCGCCGGTCGAGCCGGTGCGGAAGATGTTGGTGAAGGTGTTGTTGATGATGGTGAAGTTGCCGACGGCGGTCTGCGTCGTGCCGCCGGTGAGGTTGGTCTTGCCGTTGACCGGCGAGTTCTGGAACGTCGAGTTCTGGACGGTCGCGTTGAGCGTCCCCGTGGTCGCCGCCGAGGCGACGATGGCCGAGGCCGAGATGTTCGAGAAGGTGCACCCGACCCCGGGCTGGCCGACGACGAGCGTGACGTTGGCCGTGCCGGTGGAGAGCGCCGAGATGCCCGCGTTGCCGGTCGAGTTCTGGAACGTCGTGCTGGTTATCGTCAGCGTCCCCGTGCCGGTGTTGCTCGTCAGGAGCAGGCCGTCGCGGTTCGCCGTGTTGAAGCCCGAGATGGTCGTCCCGGCGATGGTGTTCGCCCCCGTCAGGTCCATGACGAAGATGCCGTGGCCGCCCAAGCCCTCGCCGGCGGCGGCGTTGTCGGCGTTGGGGTTGGTGATGGTGACGCCCGAGACGGCGATGCGCGAGCTGCGCGCGTCGATGCCGTCGTTGCCGGGGTTAGAAATCGTGCCGCCGCTGAGGGTGAAGAGGCCGGTGTTGTTCCTGAGGAAGACGCCGTCGCCGTCGCCGTCGCTGTCGGGGCGGCCGTCGCCGCCGCCGTCCGTCTGCCCCGACGTGGTGTTGGCGTCGGAGATGGTGGCCGTGGCGACCGTGACGTTCGAGGACGAGTCCTCGACGTGGATGCCCTGGCCGCCCGCCGCGCTCGGGTTCGGGATGTTGGTCGTGCCGAACTGGATGTTGGTCGTCGTCGAGTTGTCGACGAAGATCGCGCCGCCGCCGTTCGCGGTCGAGCGCGTGTTGATCTGCGTCGTGCCCGTCACCTGAAACTTCGTGCCGGAAGTCTCGACGAGGTGGACGCTGTTGCCGACGCCGCTCGTCGTGACGCTGGTGAAGGTCAGGTCAATCGGGGTGCGGCCGCCGGGGCCGTCGACGAAGACGGCGCTGGCGGTCGAGCCGCCCGAGGTCGTGATGTCGCCCGAGGTGGCGGTGATGGTGCCCGTGTTGTTCTGTGCGTCGAGGCCGCGAAGCCCCGCGTCGGGCGTCATGTCGAGGTCGGCGAAGGTGATGGCGCCCGAGTTCGACGAGAGGTCAACCGCGTCGCCCGCGGAACTGCTAACGGTCGTGTTGCCGAAGTTGGCGACGACGGCCGAACTCGACATCAGGAGGCCGATGCCCGCGTTGTTCTGGAGGGTCGTCGTCCCCGTGGTGAACGAGCCGCTGCCGCCACTGAAGATGAGGCCGTTCGCGCCGGCGTTCGACGAGACGCTGGTGAAGGTCAGGCCGAGGACGGTGTTCGTCAGCGAGGCCGCCACGCCGGTGCCCGTGGTGTTGATGCTGCCGGCCGAGGCGTTGACCGTGCCGGCGTTGTTGGTGAAGAGTCCGGCTCCGCTTGAGTTCGTGATGGTCAGCGACGTGAAGCTGGTCGTGCCGGCGTTGGTCGCGAGGGTGACGCCGGCGCCCGCCGCGTTCTTGCTGACGGTCGTCGTGCCGAAGTTGAAGTTGTGACCGGCCGGCGAGTTGGAGACGTCGATGCCGTCGCCGCCGGGGTTCGTGATGCTGGTGCTCCCCGAGACGGTGAGCGCGCCGCCGACGCCGTTGAGGGTGAGGCCGTCGAGCGTGCCGGTGTTCGACGCCGAGATGTTGGCGACCGTGGCGGCGAGCGTGCCCGTCGTCAGGTTCAAGGCGCGGCCGTCGCCGTTAATCGAGAGCGCGCTCGCGGTCAGCGTGCCGAAGGTGGTGCCGACGATGTCTGTGCCGGTCGTGCCGGAGTTGCCGGTGTTGAAGCCGCGCAGCGTGTTGTTCTGGCCGAGCGCGACGATGGTCGCGTTGGTGTTGTTAATCGTCGGCGACGAGCCCGCGCCGGGCAGCGGGTCGCTCCCCGCCGGGGGCGCGCCCGTCTCGGTCGCGAGCAGGAAGCCCTGGCCGATGAGCTTCTGGTTGTTCAGGAGCGTGAAGCCGCCGGCGTAGGTGCCGGTGCCGGTGAAGAGGAAGATGATGTCGCCGGGGTCGTCGGCCGCGCCCGCGTTGAAGGCCGCGATGGAGTTGAAGGGCGTGGTCAGCCGCCCGTCGCCGCCGCCCGCCGCCTGGTCGTTGATGAACCAGACGAGCGTCGGGCCGACCGTGATGGTGACGACGGCGGTGTCGGTCTTGTCGTCGGCGTCGTTGGCGGTGCCGTTGGGCCCCTTGTCCCTCACCGTGTAGGTGAAGGTGTCGGAGCCGGTGAAGCCGGGGAACGGGTTGTACTCGAAGGTGCCGTCGGCGTTGACCGTGACGTTGCCGTTGTTGGTCGAGGTCGTCGGGCCGGAGGCCGTCAGGTTGTCGTTGCAGGGCCCCGTCGTGTCGTCGGGGTCGCAGTCGTTGGCGAGCAGGTTGGGCGCGCCGTTGGCCGTGGAGATGCGGACGTTGCCGAAGGCCGAGGCGGTGTCGGCCTGCGCGACGGGCTGCGTCTGAACCGAGCCGGGGACGAGCGAGGTGTTCGGGTCGCCCGCGTCGGTGAACTGGACTCCGAGGGCCGGGTCCGGGCCGGCGTTGTTGATCGTCACCGTGTAGGTGATGACCTGGCCGGGCTCGGCCTTGCCGTCGGGCGTCGCGGTGTCGTCCCACGAGTCGACCTTCGTGGCCGTGATGCCGGGCGCGAAGAAGGGGAGCGGCGCGGGCGCGGGCAGCGCGGCGGCGGGCGCGGTGCGCGGCGCGCTCGCGTTCGCGGCGCTCGCGGGCGCGGCGGCGCGCGGCGCGGCGGCCCCGAGAGCGAGCGGCGCGACCTGTCCGGCCAGCATGAGATAAGTGATGAAGGCGGCGGCGTAGGCTCTGAGGTTGCGGCGGCAGAGAATCGAAGTCCGGTGGTTCATAAATCTCCTTGGCTGGCTCGCGTGGACCGCGGCGGGCGCGCGGGTAAAGACCTTGTCCTGTGAAACTCTCTCGGTGAGTGTGTGCCTCAGGGGCCGGGTTAAGTGTTGGAAAGTGAGCGGGGCGGCCTTCATTTCGGGGGCCGCCCCGCTCGTCCGGGCGTTCGCTTTACGGCCTGGCCGGGAAGACGCCCTGCATGGCGATGCAGAAGTTGACGACCAGGTAGGGCATCATGTTGTTGTGCGGCAGGCTCCCGCCGGCGACGGCCAGCGTCTGCGGCCCCATCTGCGTGACGGCGGCGGGCGCGGCGTAGCGCGTCTCGCCCGCCCCGTAGAAGTTGGCGTTCGGCGTGGCTTCGTTGACCACGTCCTCGGAGGCCATGAAAGCGTGCGAGTGGACCGGAATCTCCGATTGGAGCAGCGTGACGAACTGCGAGCCGCCCTGCTGTCCGAGGAAGTACTGCGAGAGTCCCGAGCCCTGACCCTCATGAATGGGTGTGCTCCCCTGCAAGTTGGGCAGGGCGAAGGTGGACTTGCCGTCACCGCCGTAGAAGGTGCCGAGCAGCGAGAAGAGCGCGGTGTTCTGCGAAAGGGGCAAGAGCTGGCCGTTGCACATGGCCCAGCCCTTGGGGGCGAAGTTGAAGCCGAACATTCTGATTTCGGCGACGAATGGGTCTGCCATTCTTTCTATTCCTCCTAACTCTGTTGGGGGAAGATCCCGAAGAGCGAGATGATAAAGCTGATACAGAGGTAAGGCTGTATGTTCTCGTGCGGCTGTGAGCCCCCGATTGGCGAGATCGACTGGTTGCTCATCTGGACGGGCAAATCGCCGCTCGTGTAAATCTGCCCCGACCCGCGCGCCGCCAGGTTGCCTTCCGGCGTCTGCGTGTTCGACAGCGTGTCCGAGGCGAGGAGCGCGTGCGTGTGGACCGGTATCTGCTGAATGGTCAGCGTCACCGACTCGACGCCGGCCGCCTCGGCGAGTTGGAACGTCTGGCCGGAGTACGTGCCCGCGTGCATGGGGACGCGGCTCTGGAGGTTGGGGAGCGCGAAGGTCTCCTGGCCGTCGCCGCCGTAGGTGGTGCCGATGAGCGTGAACAGCGCGTCGTTCTCCGAGATGGGGATCAGCTGTCCGTCGCAGAACGCCCAGCCGGCGGGGGCGAAACTGCCGGCGAACATTCTAATCTCTCCGATGTATGGTTCGGGCATGCCGTTTCGTTCCTCCTCTAGTTCTGCGACGGGAAGATGCCCTGGAGGGCGATGATGAAGTTCAGCACGAGGTAGGGCTGCTTGTTCTCGTGCGGCTGCGAGCCTCCGACGTTGCCGACGCTGGCCGGGTTCATCGCCACCAAACTCGTCGCGGGGCCGTAGCT
>DASWNR010000124.1:0-17359 GCA_036399155.1 Pyrinomonadaceae bacterium | reverse complement strand
GCGTCGGATTCGACGAGGGCGCGCGCGACCGACTTGTAATCTTCAATCTGTTGCGGCTCGCGGCGGTGCGAGGCGAGCACCTGCGGGCTCGGGTGGTAGAGCGGGACGAGCAGACGCCCGTTCCAGCCCCGAATCTGTCCGACGTTTTCCTTGAGCGTGAGGGGATGATACTCGACCGCTTTGAGTGCGGCAAGCGACACCGCCCCGAGCGTGACGACGACCCGCGGGGCGATGACTTCGAGCTGGCGGCGCAAAAAGCCCGAGCAGTTCGAGACCTCTTCGCGCGTCGGCTTGCGGTTCGCGCCCGTGTCGCTCCGCGGGTTGCAGAGCGCCGCGTTGGTGATGAAGACCTCCTCGCGCCCGAGGCTGATGGAGGCGAGGTAGCGCGTGAAGTTCCGCCCCGACTGGTCGCCCGAGAACGGCACGCGCGTCCGGTCGCCGCCCTGACGCCCCGGTGCCTCGCCGACGAACATCACGCGCGCGCCCGCGCGCCCGTTCCGCCCGCTCAGCACGGCGCTGCGGCCACACATCGCGGGGCACCTCCGGCACGCCGCCGCCTCCGCGACGAGCGCCTCGAACTCTTTCTGTTTACCGTGGACGGCCGTCGACAAGCCTTCGCCTCCTCGCTTCTGCGCGATTGTACAACGGCGGGGCGGGTGTTTTCAGCGGGCGGAGGCGCGGATTCGTCAGACGGGACGAAGCCCCGCCGCGACGGACGCTCATCCGTCGCGGCGGGGCCGACTCTTCTCGCGTGCCGACGTGCGTGTCAGAGGATGCGGTCGCCGAGTCCGAACACGCGGACGCGCGGCGAGGGCATGGCGCGTGGCGTGGCCGGCGTGCGCGGCAGCGTCATGGAGACCGGCGGGCGGACGAGGCGGAACGAGCCGGGTATGACGTTCGCGCCGGGCGTCTGCCTCCGCTCGGGCGTGACGCGCACCGTGCGCCGGTTGCGGTCGCGCACGACCGTGAGCGTCACCTCGCCCTCCTGCTTCTCGCCGAGCGCGCGGACGAGGTCGTCGGGGTCTTCGACCTTCTTGCCGTCAACCTCCGTCACCACGTCGCCGGCCTTGAGTCCGGCCTTCCCGGCCGGGCCGTTCGCCTCGACCGAGTTGATGAGCACGCCGTGCCGGACTCCGAAGAAGTCCGCGAGCTGGACGCCGAGCGGGCTGGTCGAGACGCCGATGCGGCGCGACGAGCCGAACAGGAAGCCTTCCGGGCTCTTGCGCCGCATCTCTTCGAGCCGCTCGCGCAGCTCGTCGCCCTTGAGCTGCCACAGCTCCGACTTCTCGCCGAGCCTCTCGCCGAGGCGCAGGTCGTCGCCCAGGCCGTAGAGGGTCACGGGGCCGCCCTCCGCGCCCGCGAAGGGGCGGCGGCTCGCGAGCGTGGCCGTCAACTGCTGCTCGGAGCCCGAGCGCAGCACCGTGAGCCGCGCCGCGTGCTCGGGCGCCGCCTCCTCGACGAGCCGCGTCAGCTTGCGCACGCTCGACACCTGCTCGCCGTCGAAGCGCAGGATGACATCGCCCTCGCGCAGTCCCGCCTTCTCGGCCGGGCCGCCCTTGACGACCTCGCGCACGCCCACGCCGCGCGGCTCGCCCGACACGCCGTAGCGCGAGGCGTTCTCGCGCGTCACCTCCTCCGCGCGGACGCCGAGGAAGTTGCCTTCGAGGAAGAAAGTCGTGGCGGCGCCCGCCGGCGGCGCGGGCGACTGCGGCGGGGCCGGCGCGGTCTGCGCGGGCGCGTTCGCCGAGAGCAACGACAGGGCGGCGACACCCAACAGTGCTTTGAGTCTCATTTTTAGAAAGACCTCCTGAGATAGTTTGTCGGCAAAATTTCACGCCGCGCCCCGCGCGCCGGTTCCGAAAATTTATGCGCCCCGGACGGCCGCCCGAGACTTGTACGCGCGCGCGGGCGGCCGCTACACTTCGGGGGCGCATGAAGATACTCGACATCGGGTGCGGGAGGCACAAGACGCCGGGGGCGGTGGGGATGGACAGCAACCCGCGCTCGGACGCCGACGTGCTGCACGACCTCGACCGCTTCCCGTATCCGTTCCCCGACGACGAGTTCGACCTCGTCGTCGGCAACCAGGTCATCGAGCACGTCGAGGACGTGCTGGGGGTCGTCGCCGAACTCTACCGCGTCACCCGCCCGGGCGGCCGTATACGGCTCGACACGCCGCACTTCTCCGACATCGCCTCCTACACAGACCCGACGCACAAGCACCACCTCACCACCGAGTCGTTCGCCTACTTCACCGGCGACCGCCCCGACTTCGACTTCTACAGCCACGTGCGCCTGCGGCCGCGCCTCATCCGCGTGACGATGCTCAAGCTCTGGCGGCTGCTCGGGTTTGAGCTTGCGGTCAACGCCTGCAACCGCTACCCGGGCCTCAGATTCTTCCGCCGCTTCTGGGAGCAGTACCTCTGCTTCGTCGTCCGCGGGAAGACAATCTATTTTGAGTTTGAGGTGATAAAGTAGCCGACAACTCTCGCGACAAGCGTGGCGTTAAAAATCAGGAGGGAGGACTATGAGCAGCAAGCCTAAGAAGTCTCAGGGCGCGGCGGGCGGCGCGCAGCAGCAGCCGCGCAGGTCTTCAAACAAGCCTTCGCGCAAGGATCAGATCATCTCGCTCTTCCTCTCGGGGATGGGCGAGATTGAAGACATCGCCGTCATCACGGGCGCGCGCCCCTCTTACGTCGCCTCGGTCTTGCAGGAGGCCGGGCTCCACGAGGGCTACTTCGACCTCTACACCTCGACGGCGGTGCCGCAGAACATCTACTCGAAGTTCTTCGCGAACAAGCTCGGCTTCAAGGACGTGGAGACGGCCGCCGAGTCGGTCGGGCTTATCGACCGGCTCTACCGGCAGTTCGAGTTCGCGGGCGACCGCGCCGGGCAGCACCACGCTTTGACGATGGCGCTGACGATGTTCGACCGCGCGCGCTGGACGGGCAAGGGGCGCGAGGCCGAGGTCTTCCTCAACTGGCTCACCGCGCGGCTCGGCGAGGCCGCGCTCGACCTCGAAGAGGCTTCGGGCGAAGACCTCGTCGACGACGCCGCCGCGACGGACGAGGGCGCGGGCGAGCCCGAGACGCTGCCGTAAGAACGCCGATGAAGCCGCACGAGAACATGGTCGCGCTCGTCACGGGCGCTTACCGAGGCATCGGGCTCGAAGTCGCGCGCCAACTCGCGGGGCGCGGCTACACGGTCGCCCTCACCGCGCGCGACCCCGCGAAAGCCGAGACGGCCGCCCGCGCGTTGAACGGGCAGGGGCTCGAAGGCGTCGTCCCCGCACAACTAGACGTGACCGACGGGCGGAGCGTCGAGGCCGCGCGGCGCTTTGTCGAAGAGCGTTTCGGCCGGCTCGACGTGCTGGTCAACAACGCCGCCGTCCTCTACGACTCGTGGCAGCGCGCCGAAGAAGCCGACCTCAAGACCGTGCGCGAGGCGTTCGAGACGAACACGCTCGGGCCGTGGCGCGTCTGCCAGGCGTTCATCCCGCTGCTCCGCAAAAGCCCGCGCGGCCGCATCGTGAACGTGTCGAGCGAGTCGGGCTCGCTCTCCTCGATGGGCGGCGGCACGCCCGCCTACGGCGTCTCGAAGGCGGCGCTGAACGCGCTGACGCGGATGCTGGCCGACGAGCTGCGCGGCGCGCGCGTCCTCGTCAACTCGGTCTGCCCCGGCTGGGTGGCGACCGAGATGGGCGGCAGCGAAGCGCCGCGCACGCCCGAGGAGGGCGCGGCCGGTGTAGTCTGGGCGGCGACGCTCCCCGACGGCGGCCCCACCGGCGGCTTCTTCCGCGACGGCGAGCCGCTCGCGTGGTGAAGGTCGGCATGAGACCGCGGTCGGCCGCGCTGATGACCGCGCTGCTGGTCTGCCTCTACGCGGCGGCGCGTCTGTGGCGTCTGACGGCGGCGTGCCTCTGGTTCGACGAGATTTTCAGCGTCCACGCCGCGCGCCACGCGTGGGGCGACCTGTGGCGCTTCGCCGCCGCGGACCTGATTCACCCGCCGCTCTTCTACGCGCTGCTCAAGGTCTGGGTCGCCGCGGGCGGCGAGTCGCTTCTGTGGCTGCGCCTCTTCGCCGCGCTCGCCTCGATTGCGGCGGTCGTGCCTCTGCTGCTGCTCGCGCGCGAGCTGCGTCTGGGCGCGCGGGCGACCAACCTCGCGCTGCTGCTGGCGGCGGCCAACGGCTACCTCATCAAGTACGCGCAGGAGGTCAGGATGTACGGCCTGCTGCTGCTGCTCGCGCTCACGTCCCTGTGGCTCTTCGCGCGTCTGCTCAACCGCGAGGGCGCGGCGCGCGGGCTCACACTGGCGCTCGCCTTCGTCAACCTTCTGCTCGTCTACACGCACTACTACGGCTGGCTGGTAGTCGCGTGCGAGGTCGTCTTCGCGCTGCTGAAAGACAGGCGCAGGATCGGGGCGCTGCTGCTCTCGTGCGTCGGACTGGCGCTGGCGTACGCGCCGTGGGTCGTGGCGTGCGCACGCGCCTCGAACGTGGGCGGAGGGCTGGCGCAGAACATCGGGTGGATCGCGCGGCCGGGCGCGCGCGACCTCGTTCAACTCTTCGCGCTCTTCAACGAGCCCTTCTACTTCCGACAGAGTTCGGTCGACCCCGTCTACGCGCGCGGCGGCGCGCCCCTCGGGCTGCTCCTCTTCGGCCTGCCCCTGGCCGTGCTGCTCGTCGGCGCGTTGCGCGGGAGGCGTGCGGAGGCGGCGGGCGCGGTGCCCTCGTTTGAAGACGAAGGGATTGCCGAAGGCCGTCCACTTCCTTCGTCGCCCGAAAGCGCGGAGTCGGCGCCCGTGCGTGCGGACTTAGCGCTCGGGCGTGAGAATGGTGTGCTCACGTTCCTGCTTCTGTTCACGCTGCTGCCGGTCGCGCTCGCGTTCGCGGCGAGCTACGCGCTGCCTCAGTCCGTGTGGGGGACGCGCCACCTCATCGTCGCGTGCGTGCCTTACGCGCTGCTCGCGGGGCTCGCGCTCGGGCGCGTGCGCGCGCTCTGGTGGCGCGGCGCGGCGCTCCTGCTCCTCTGCTGCTGGCTCGCGGTCACGGCCGCGCTCACGCTCATACGACGCGACGCGCCGCACGTCTGGTGCGCGTGGGACGGACTCGCCGCTTCGGCCGCGCGCGACGAGCCGGGCGACAGGCCCGCCGCGCTCGTCGGCGCGTTTGAAGGAGGCGCGTCGGGCGCGACGAATGTCTACGCCTTTGAAGACCTCGTCGCGTACCACCTCTGGTTCGCGCTCGAACGCGGCGAGACGGCGGGGCGCTTTCGCGTCGTCTCAATCAAGGGAGCGCCCGGCGTCGCGGAAGACCCCGCGTACTTCCTCCCGCGCGCCTTCGACGGCGTCGCCGCGGCGGGGACTGACGCGCTCAGTGGCGAACGCTTCTGGCTCGCCTTTCGCGACGCGAACTGGGACGAGTCGCGCCAGCCGCTCAAACTCCTCGTCGAACGCGGCTACCGCGCCGAGCGCGTCTACGAGACGGCCGCGCAGGGGCAGCGCGCCTTCCTCGTCCTCTTCAAGCGCGGCGGCGGCTGACCGGCACGCCCGAGCCGCCGCGACTATTGGAACCCCGACGACGCCGCGCCGCAATCAACTGTAAGGGGATTTTTATGAGAGCTCGCCGCCCCGCCTTCGCGCACGCGTGGGCGCACTGTCTTCTTCTGCTGCTCCTTCTCCCGGCGGCGTCCGCGACGGCCTTCGCGCAAGACGCGGCGGGTGAGGCCGCGCCCGCGCCGCCCGGCCGTCTGGTGGACTTGGGCGGCTACCGCCTGCACCTGCACTGCACGGGCGCCGGGGGGGCCGGCGGCGGTGCTCATCGCGGGGGCGGGCGACTTCTCCTTCGACTGGGCGCTGGTGCAGCCGAGCGCCTCGCGCTTCGCGCGCGTGTGCAGCTACGACCGCGCCGGGCTCGCCTGGAGCGACCTCGGCCCGACGCCGCGCACCATGCGGCAGGAGGCGCACGAGCTGCGCGAGCTGCTGCGCGCGGCGGGCGTCGGGCCGCCCTACGTGCTCGTCGGCCACTCGGTCGGCGGGCTCGTCGCGCGCGTCTACGCCGCACGCTACCCGCGCGAGGTCGCCGGGCTGGTGCTGGTCGACAGCACGACCGAAGACACGACGCTCAGCTATCAGGGCCGGATCCTGCGCGTCCGCGAGACGGCGAAGGGGCGTCGCGTGCCCGGCGCACGCACGCTGGCCGCCGGCCCGCCGCGCCCGCCCACGGACGACGACCTCAAACAGGCCGAGCTTAACAGGCAGGTCTTCGGCCCGCCGAAGATCGCGCCGCCGTTCGACCGCCTGCCCGCGCCCGCGCGCGCTCTGCGACTGTGGGCGCTCTCGAACCAGAAGCTTCAGGCGGCGACCGACGACTTCTGGGCGGAGGAGTTGCGCGAGATGCACGAGGCGCGCGCGCGACGGCCGCGACAGTTGGACGGCCTGCCGCTCGTCACGCTCGTCGCGGCGCTCGCGGGCGAGCCGCCGCCGGGCGTCTCTGCGGAAGAATGGGCGCGGCTCGCCGCCGGGAAGCGGCGGCAGAAGGAGGGGCTGGCCGGCCTCTCAAGCCGGGGCCGCGTGGTCGTCGCCGAACGGAGCGGCCACCACGTACACCTCGAAGAGCCCGCGCTCGTCGTCGAGGCCGTGCGTCAGGTCGTCGGCTCCGCGCGACGCCGCGCGCGGCCCGGCCGCTGACGCCGCGCGCGAAGCGCCTCCCGCCTCCGCGCTTTCACTTTCGGCGCACGCCTGTTTATTCTTGCCGGCGGCGGACGGGAGGGACGCGGGGTGTCTTCTGAAGCAGGTATGCGGGCGGCGGGCGGCGGGCGTTGGAGTCTCGCGGGCAGGACGGCGCTCGTGACGGGCGCGACGCTCGGGATAGGGTTGGCCGTGGCGGAGGAGTTTCTCTCCTTCGGCGCGCGGCTGCTGGCGGTGGCGCGAGACGCCGAGCGCGTCGCGGCGCGCGTCGAAGGTTGGAGGCGCGCGGGCGCGGACGCGCACGGCGTCGCCGCAGACCTCTCGACGGCCGACGGGCGCGCGCGCGTGCTCGAACGCCTCGAAGGCTTCGGGCGGCTCGACGTGCTCGTCAACAACGTCGGGACGAACGTGCGGAAGGCCGCGACCGAGTACACGACCGAAGAGTACGAGCGCGTCATCTCGACCAACCTCACCTCGGCCTTCGAGCTGACGCGCGCGGCGCACGCGCTCCTCAAAGCAGCCGCCGACGAAGCCGGGGACGCGAGCGTCGTCAACGTCGCCTCGGTCTCCGGCCTCACGCACACGAGCACGGGCGCGCCCTACGCGATGAGCAAGGCGGCGCTCCTACAGATGACGCGCAGCCTCGCCGTCGAGTGGGCGGCCGACCGCGTGCGCGTCAACGCCGTCGCGCCCTGGTACATCGCGACGCCGCTCGTCGAGCCCGTCCTCTCGGACGCGGAGCGGCTGGCGCGCATACTCTCGCGCACGCCGATGCGCCGCGTGGGCGAGCCGCGCGAGGTGGCCTCGGTCGTCGCCTTCCTCTCGATGCCCGCCGCCTCGTACGTCACGGGGCAGTGCGTCGCGGTGGACGGCGGCTTCACCGCCTACGGGATTTAGCTGACGGGGCTGGCGGGAAAATGTTAAAGACGAAACTCTTTGTCGGCCTTCCGTTGCTGTTGGCATTATCCGTTTCGGGGTTTGCCCGGGCCCGCGGCGCGCGCGCCGCCCGTTACCGAACCGACGCCGAGCGCGGCGTGGAGGAGGGCGGGCACGGGACGGGCGCGTTCGCGGCGACGGCGGGCGGGTTCGCGCGCCGGGTCGCCGAAGTAAGTCAGGCCGCGGGGCTTTAGGGAGGGACGCCAGTGGACGTCGTCTGGGAAGAGTTGTTGGCGGGGTTGGGCGACACGAGGCAGTTGGTACACGTGCTCGTGCGGCTGGCGGCGGCGACGCTGCTCGGCGCGGTCATCGGGATTCAGCGCGAGCGCGCGGGCAAGCCAGCGGGGCTGCGCACGCACATGCTCGTCACGCTCGGCACGGCCGTCTTCGTCCTCGCGTGCTCGGGCGTCGGGATGTCTCTCGACGGGCTGTCGCGCGTCATACAGGGCATCATCACCGGCATCGGCTTCATCGGCGCGGGCTCCATCCTCAAGCTGAGCGAGCAGCGCGACGTGCAGGGACTGACGACCGCCGCCGGCGTCTGGATGACGGCGGCGGTCGGCGTCGCCGTCGGGCTCGGGAGCCTCGGCGTGGCGATACTGAGCGCGCTCTTCACCATCATCATCCTCTCCTTCGCCAAACGCATCGAGCGCCAGGTGGACGAGGGGCGCGCCGCCGATGTCGAGGCGCGAAACAACTAGCGGCCCGGCCGGCCCGTTGAAAAGTAGAGAGGCGGACAGGTGGGAACACCCGCCGTCTTTTTCCTTCTTCTTTTTGAGGCGAAAAAGCTTCAAAGCGCGCCGGAAAAGAGGTGAGCCGAGTTTCTTTCTTGACAGCCGCGCGCGCCGCTCCCTAGTATCTTTTTAAGGCGACACGAAGCCCGCGGCGGCTCGTCACAATGCCACGTCGCCCTCGCACCCCGGCCCCACGCCGCACGCGCCTCAGCGCACGAGAACCAGCGCCCCGCAAGGACTTTCGTTAGAACGCCATGAAAAGAAATGTCACGCTGTGCTGCGCCCTCTGGGCGCTTCTTTCGGCCGCCGTGTGCGCGCGGGAGGCCGGGAGCGGCCCCGCCCGCGCGGGCGTGCCGACGCCCGCCCCGACCCCCGTCAAACACGGCGGCAAGATCGAGTCGGCTTACGACGGGTTCGCCCACGAGACGGTCGTCGCGCTCAAGAGGATGAGCGTCACCTGCGAGGCCGCGCGCGGGCTACAGGGCTCGCTCAAGGGCTTGTGCGTCAGCCTTCAGGTCTCGCTCCACTGCCCGGGCCGGCAGCTCGAATACGTCCGCCGCGCGACCGTCCGCCTCACCTTCGAGGCGAAGGACTGGGACGCGCGCCACCCCGTAGGCCAACGCGACCTCTCGGCCGTCGCCGACGGCGAGACCGTCCGGCTCGGCCGGATGACGCTCGTCTCGCACGGCGTCGGCGAGAGCTGGCTCGCCGGTGACGCGAAGGAGACGCTCGAAGTCTCCGTCCCTTACGAAACCTTCCTCAAACTGGCGCGCGCCGAATACGTCGAGATGTCTGTCGGCAAGACGACCTTCCCGCTCCGCGACAAGAACATCGCCGCGCTCCGCGACCTCAACACACGCGTCCGCATCACGCCCGGCGGCGCGCAGCCCGGCGGCGGCAACTAGGCGCGGCGGTAGATTTCGCGGCCCTGACTGAGTTCGAGGGCGAGCTTGTTTTCGGAGTGGGCGAGGTCCAGGTGCGCGACCGTTTCGGAGACGGCGAGGAAGCGGTGGATGTCGTCGGTGCCGGGGAAGAGTTCCTGGGCCACGTCCCAGGCGGTCGCGCCCGTTTTGGGGATGAGGCGGACGACTTCGGACTGGCGTTCGTTGATGGCGCGGAGGTAGCGGTTGAAGAGTTCTTCGTAGTCTTCGACCGCCTCGCCGTGGCCGCCGTAGACGAGCGTGGGCGCGAGCGAGCGCAGGCGCGCGAGGCTGACGAGGTATTCGGCGAGCGAGCGGAAGCGGCGCGTGGGGTCAACGGGGTCGGGCGAGAGCACGGGGTTGGGCGTGATGCGTTTCAGCACGCAGTCGCCGGCGATGATGGTGCGGTCGGCCTCGCGCAAAAACGAGCACGAGCCGGGCGTGTGGCCGGGCGTGTGGACGACGCGCAGGGCACCCTTCTCGAACTTCAGCTCGTCGTCGTCCACAAGCTCCGAGTGCTCGTGGTCTTCGAGCGCGTCGGCGAAGCGGCGCACGCCCTCGTACATGCGACGCATCGCCTCCAACTCGTCGGCGGGGACGCCCGCGCGTTCGAGCAGCGCGCGGTTCTCGCCGTACTCCAGACGACCCTGGCGGTGCCCCGTCTCCCAGCCGTGGACGAAGACTTCGGCGTCCTTCGCCTCGTCGCGCAAAGATTTCGCGAGCCCGCAGTGGTCTTCGTGCGCGTGCGTCAGCACGATGCGCCTGATGTCCGAGACGCGGACGCGCGCCTTCCTTAAACCCTCACGCAGCGCCTCGATGGCCTCCTTCGTCTTCGGCCCCGTGTCGATGAGCGTCAAAGGCTCCTCGGCGATGAGGTAGACGTTCACGGGCCCCACGTAGAAGGGCGTCGGCACCGAGATGGGAATGATGCGCATGGTGGAATCAGTAGTCGGTAGACAGTAGTTAGTAGACTGTAGAAAAGCAAACGCGGGCGGGCGGTCACGCTCGAAGCGTCAACGCCCGCCCGCCGCGGCCTACTGACTACTGTCTACTCCCTCAGTACACGTAGCGGTTCGCCTTGATCATCGCGTCGGCGACGCGGCGGCGCGCGACGACGGTGTTGGTGGGCGTGTGCTTCGTGAAGCGCTTCAGCGCCGCGAGCAGCGTGCGCAGCTCGTCGCCCTCACTGATGGCCGCGAGCGTGTTCTTGGCCTCGGCCTCGACGCGCTCGACGGCGTCGTTGCAGAAGACGCGCACCATGTCGAGGTAGAGCGACGCGGCCTCCTCGCCCTGCGACGCGGCCATCTTCTGCGCGCGCAGGATGGCCGACTCCATCGCGAACACGTCCATGATGATGTTCGACGCGCCGATGAGCACCTCCTGCTCCTCAGAGAGCGCCGTCATGTACTTCTGCGCCGCCGTGCCCAGCACCATCAGCGCGACCTTCTTCGCGTTCTTCGCCAGTTTAGCTTCGGCCGCGAGCACCGTCTCGTCCTCGTCGAGCGACGGCATCGACGGCGAGAGCACCTCGCCCATCAGCGCCTGCGCCGCCGGGAGCAGCGCGAGCTTGCCGCCCATCGCGCGGCGCATGAGCATGCCGGGGATGAGCATGCGGTTGATTTCGTTCGTGCCCTCGAAGATGCGGTTGATGCGCGCGTCGCGGTAGGCGGCCTCGGCCGGGTAGTCGGCCGAGTAGCCGTAGCCGCCGTAAATCTGAACCATCTCGTCGGTCACGTACTGGCAGTACTCGGAGAGCGAGACCTTGATGGCCGAGCACTCGACGGCGTACTCCTCGATCGCGCGCAGCTTCGACTCGGGGTCGGAGTCGTCGGCCGTCGCGTTAATCGCGCCCTCGATGAGCCCGAGCGTGCGGTAGGTCGTCGCCTCGCCGACCCACGTGCGAATCGCCATCTCGGCGAGCTTGTGCTTGATGGCGCCGAAACTTGAGATGGGCTTGCCGAACTGGTGGCGCTCGTTGGCGTAGCGGACGGACTCGGCGGTCGCCAGCTTCATCCCGCCGAGGCACATCGCGCCGAGCTTGAAGCGGCCGATGTTGAGGATGTTGAAGGCGATCTTGTGCCCCTTGCCGACCTCGCCGAGAAGGTTCGAGACGGGCGTCTTCACGTCGTCGAGCACGAGCGCGGTGGTGGACGAGCCGTTGATGCCCATCTTGTGCTCTTCGGCCCCGTTCGACAGACCCTCCTGCCGCTCGACGATGAAGCCTGTGAACTTCTCGCCGTCGACCTTGGCGAAGACGATGAACAAATCGGCGAAGCCGCCGTTCGTGATCCACATCTTCTCGCCCTTGATGACGTAATGCGTCCCGTCTTCGCTCAGGCGGGCCGTCGCCTTCGCCGCGAGCGCGTCGGAGCCGGAGCCCGCCTCGGTCAGCGCGTAGGCGGTAATCAGCTCGCCCGTGACGACGCGCGGGATGTACTTCTGCTTCGCCTCCTCCGTGCCGTAGTAGACGATGGGGAGCAGCCCGATGCCGCCCTGCGCGCCCATCGTCGTCGCGAACGAGGCCGCGCGCCCCAAAGCCTCGCCGAGGATGGCGCCCGCGACCTGGTCGAGCCCGAGCCCGCCGTACTCCTCGGCCACCGTGGCGCCGACGAAGCCTATCTCCGCGCCCTTCTGAACCAGCTCGCGCGCCAGCTTCCAGTCCTTCTTCTCAAGCTCGGCGATGCGCGGGCGCACCTCGCCGTCCATGAACTGCCGCGCGGTGTCGGCGATCATGCGGTGCTCCTCGGTGAAGTCCTCGGGGGTGAAGACCTCCTCGGGCGTCCTCTCCTCGATGAGAAAACTCCCGCCCACGACGATCTTTTTATCTTCGGCTACGGCAGACATAGTGTGCTCCTTTCAAACGCTTCCGGTTACAGTCTCTCAAAAATTCCCGCGGCGCCCATGCCGCCGCCGACGCACATCGTCACCAGCCCGTAGCGACCCTGCCGGCGTTCCAGCTCGCGCAGGATGGTGGCGGTCAGTTTCGCGCCCGTGCAGCCGAGCGGGTGGCCCAGGGCGATTGCGCCGCCGTTGACGTTGACGCGTTCGGGGTCGAGCCCGAGCGTCCTGATGACGGCGACCGACTGCGCGGCGAAGGCTTCGTTCAGTTCGATAACGTCGATGTCCTCGACTTTGAGCCCGGCGATCTTCAAGACCTTCGGGATGGCGTGGACGGGGCCGATGCCCATCTCCTCGGGCGGGCACCCGGCGGTGGCGTAGGCGACGAAGCGCGCCAGCGGCTTCAGGTTCAGCTCGCGCGCTCTCTCTTCAGACATGACGACGGCGGCGGCGGCGCCGTCCGACATCTGCGAAGAGTTGCCCGCCGTAATCGTCCCCTTCGCGTGGAACGCCGGCTTGAGCTTCCGCAAGCCCTCTTCGGAAGTGTCGCGGCGGACGCCCTCGTCCTTCGTGAAGCTGACCTCGCGCGCCTTCTTCCTGCCGCGCTCGTCCAACTCCTCGAACGTGACCTTGAGCGGGACTATCTCGTCGTCGAACTTGCCCGCGTCCTGCGCCTCGGCCGCGCGGCGGTGCGACTCGAACGCGAAGGCGTCCTGCTCCTCGCGCGAGACGTTGTACTTGCGCGCGACGTTCTCGGTCGCCAGCCCCATGTTGAGGTAGAAGTCCGGGTAGTGCTCGACGAGGTACGGGTTCGGCCGGATGATGTGGCCGCCCATCGGGATGAGCGACATCGTCTCAAGGCCGCCGGCGACGATCACGTCGGCGCCGCCCCCGCGGATGCGGTCGGCGGCGATGGCGATGGACTGGAGCCCGGAGGAGCAGAAGCGGTTGACGGTCATCGCCGAAGTCTCGACGGGGAGCCCGGCGCGGATGGCGGCGGCGCGCGCGACGTTCATGCCCTGCTCGGCCTCGGGCATCGCGCAGCCCATCACCACGTCTTCTATCTCGGTCTTCTCCAACCCTTCGGCGCGGCGCACGGCCTCCTCGATGACGGCCGCGCCCATCTCGTCGGGCCGCGTGTTCTTCAGAGTCCCCTTCGGGGCCTTGCCGACCGCCGTGCGCACGGCGGAAACGATGACTGCGTCTCTCATAAATAACCTCTTGTTAAAGCTGTGGGTCTAAGCCGTCCCCTTTAGATGCTCAAGCGCCCTTCTCGATTGCAACCTCGACCTCCTCGGCGTGCAGGACTTCCTTCAGGGCGCGCGGGTCTATCGAGACGAGGAAGCCGCGCTTGCCGCCGTTGATGTAAATAACGGGCAGGTCGAAGATCGTCCGCTCGGCGTAGACGTGCAGGTGCGCGCGCGTGCCGAAGGGGCTGGTGCCGCCGACGAGGTACCCGGTGTGCTTCTGCGCCTCCGCGAAGTCGCACGGGTGGACGGCCTTCACCTCCATGTGTCGTGCGAGATTCTTCGTCGAGACCTCGCGGTCGCCGTGCATCAGGACGATGAAGGGACGCTTCCCCTCCGCCTCCATCACGAGCGTCTTGACGACCGCGTGCTCGTCAACGCCGAGCGCCTCGGCGGAATGCTCCGTCCCGCCGCGCTCGACGTAGTCGTAGAGGTGCGGCTCGAACTCGACCTTCTTCTCGCGCAGCAGCCTCACGGCCGGCGTCACGGGGTAATCCATAGCTCAAAGTCTCAAGCTCAAAGTCTCAAGTTCAAAGTTACAAGTTGAAGACCGGGGTTCTTAACTTTGAACTTTGAGCCTGTAACTTTGAACTAACCGACCGGGAATCCTTCCGCCCGCGTCACGCGGCGCGCCTGCTCGAAGTGCTTGCGCTCGTGCGCGACGACGATGCGGTAGGCGTCGAGCAGGCTGTAGGTGGCTACGGGCGAGACCGGCGACGTGACCTTCAGGCCGCGCAGGTCGGCGGCGGCCGTCGCGCGCATGAGGGCGGAAAGCTCCTGCTGGTGCCCCGCGAACCGCTCTATCACGTCCCCCGCCACGTCGCTCGACGCCGGCTCGAAGACGCGCGGCGCCTTCGTCTTCCGACCCTTCTCGGGGTCGAGCGACTTCAGGATGAGCCGGCCGAAGAAGCCCGAGAGCGGCGAGACGCGCCCCCACAGGCTGCCCTTGTAAGCGCCCGAGGCCACCCGCTCCATGTCCGGGAAGAAGGTGCGGTTCGTGACTATCAGGTGGTCGAAGCACTGGCCGACGCTCCACCGTTCGGCCGACGGCTTCCAGTTGAGCTGCGCCGGCGACAGACGCCCGAAGACCTTCCGCGCGTCCTCGCCGATGTTCCTCAGCTCGTCGAGCATCCCGCCCAGCTCGCCGTCGTTCTGGTTCCCGCCCATCGCGCGCTCCTTTAATTGCCCGGCTAATTGCGCAGCGGCTTGCCCGTCTTGAGCATGTGCGCGATGCGCTCCTGCGTCTGGCGCTGGCCGCAGAGCGAGAGGAACGCCTCGCGCTCAAGGTCGAGCAGGTACTGCTCGGAGACGCGCGTCTCGTGGTTGAGGTCGCCGCCGGTCAGAATCCGCGCCAGCCGCTCGCCGAGCAGCGCGTCGTAGTCCGAGATGAACCCGCCGCGCTTGAGCTGGTGTATGCCGAGCTTGATGGTCGAGAGCGCGGAGTTTCCTAAGGCGAGCACGTCCGTTCTCTGCTGCGGCCGCGTGTAGCCGGTGGCGGCGAGCGACAAAACTTCCTGCTTGGCGTCCGCGACGAGGCGGTCTGCGTTCATCGAGAACGAGTCCTCCTCGCGCAGGAACCCGAGCGACTTGGCCTCGGCCGCGGAGGTCGCCACCTTCGCCGTCGCGATGGTCTCGAACGCGCGCCTGACGAACGGGAACGGGTCGGCCTCCGTCACGCCCTTCGGGATGGAGTCGAGCGCGCGCACGAGCATCTCCTTCGTCCCGCCGCCCGCGGGGATGAGTCCGACGCCGACCTCGACCAGCCCGATGTACGTCTCGGCCGAGGCGCGCGCGCGGTCGGCGTGCAGCGTCATCTCGCACCCGCCGCCGAAGGTCATCTGGAACGGCGCGACGACCACGGGCTTGGGCGAGTATCGCAAACTCATCGTCGCCTGCTGGAAGGCGCGTATGCCGAGGTCTATCTCGTCCCACTCCTCCTCCTGCGCGCCCAGCAGCACCAGCATCAGGTTCGCGCCGACCGAGAAGTTCTGCCCCTGGTTGCCGACGACTAGGCCCAAGAAGTTCTTCTCCACTTCCGCCAGCGCCGTCTTCAACATCTGGAGCGTGTCGCCGCCGATGGAGTTCATCTTCGAGTGGAACTCAAGGCACGCCACGCCGTCGCCGAGGTCTAAGAGCGACGCGGCCGCGTTCCGCTTGATGACGCCCGTGCGGTCTTTCAGAGACTTCAGCACGGTGACGCCCGGCTGTTCCGCCACCGGCCTGTACTCCCCGGACGCGAAGTCGAAGAAGGACTCCTGCCCGCCCTCCGACTTGTAGAAAGAGGTCGCGCCCGCGTCGAGCATCCCCCGCACGTTCGCGGGGACTTGCCTCCCCTCCTCCTTCAGCCGTGCCACGACCTTCTCGACGCCGACCGCGTCCCAAGCCTCGAAGACGCCCAACTCCCAGCCGAAGCCCCACTTCATCGCGCGGTCGACCTCGACGACGGTGTCGGCGATTTCGGGGACGCGGTTGGCGGCGTACGTGAAGACGCGCGAAGAGGTCTTCCACATGAACTCGGCGACGCGGTCTTTGCCCCAGAACAGGGACTTCATGCGGGCGCGCGTGTCCTCGATGTTCTTCGCGGCGTCGAGCGCGGGCAGCTTCGCCTTCTGCTGGGGGCGGTAGTCGAGCGTCGCCACGTCGAGCGTCCAGATGTCCTTCTGCCCGCCCTCGCCCTTGCGCTTCTGGTAGAAGCCGCCCTGCGTTTTGTCGCCGAGCAGGCGTCGCTCGACCATCCGCTCGACGAACTCGGGGAGCTTGTAGGTCTCGCGGTCTTCGTCGTCGGGGACGGCCTCGTAGAGGTTGCGCGCGACATGCGTGAGCACGTCCAGGCCGACGATGTCGAAGGTGCGGAAGGTGGCCGACTTCGGGCGGCCGAGCGCGGGCCCCGTAATCTTGTCCACCTCCTCGATAGTGTAGCCGTCCTCCGCGAGCGTCCTCAGAGTCACCAGCGCGCCGTAGGTGCCGATGCGGTTGGCGATGAAGTTCGGTCGGTCTTTCGCCACCACCACGCCCTTGCCCAGCCGGCGGTCGAGGAAGCCGTAGACGGAGCACGAGACTTCCGGCTTCGTCCACTCCGTCCGGATCAGCTCGACGAGGTGCAGGTAGCGCGGCGGGTTGAAGAAGTGCATCCCGAGGAAGTGCGCGCGGAAGTCCTCCGAGAAGCCTTCGGCTATCTGCCGGATGGGGATGCCGCTCGTGTTCGACGCGACGACCGAGCCGGGCTTGCGGAACTTCTCCACGCGCCCGAAGAGCTGGCGCTTTATCTCAAGGTTCTCGACGACCGCCTCGATGACGACGTCGCAGTCCTTGATGCGCGGCAGGTCGTCGTCGAAGTTGCCCGCGGTGACGAGCGCGGCCGCCTCGGGCGTGAAGAACGCGGCGGGCTTGGCCTTCTTCGCCGCCTCCAGCCCGACGCGCGCGACGCGGTCGCGCACCTCCTTCGATTCTACGTCGAGCCCGCGCGCCTGCTCTTCCGGCGTGGGCTCCTTCGGCGCGATGTCGAGCAGGAGCGTGGGGATGCCCGCGTTGGCGAGGTGCGCGGCGATCTGCGCGCCCATCGTGCCCGCCCCGAGGACGGCGGCCTTGTCGAAACGAAGCATAGGGGATTTTCTACTCCGAGCTTTCCGAGATTTCTCCGACCGGAGACGCCCCCATCATACTGAATGAGTATTCATTCAGGCAAGCCCGGTCGGGCCGCCGCCGGGCGCTAAGTAGGGCCTGACACGTTGTCGGCTCCAACATAAACTGAGAATTGATACAACATTAACCGAGAAAAATTCTTACATAAATTGAGATTGGCTACGTTACTCCAGTTACTCGTTGGTTGGTTGTTGGGTTTTTCTAATGCCTCTTGACCTCCTCCCCTAAAAGAGGTGCAGCGATAATGAGAGTTCTCTCGTAAACTAACCGACGAGGAGAACCCATCATGCGCAAGCCCAGGTTCAGCGAAGAGCAGATTATTAACATCCTCAAGGGCGTCGAAGCCGGCCAGA
>DASWNR010000123.1:0-2535 GCA_036399155.1 Pyrinomonadaceae bacterium | reverse complement strand
CAAAGGGCCGCGGGCGCCCCGTTCGACGAACGGGGCGCCCGCGGCCCTTTGCGTCTTAATTTAACCTCCGGCCAGCGCGGCCGGGGAGTCGGGCCGCCGTCCTTCTATTTACGCTTGGTAGGCGTGGTGGTTGTGGTCGTCGTCGTGTCCTTCACGACGGCCATCGCGGAGGTGTTGTCGCCGTTGAGCGTCACGCCCTGCGCCTGCGCCGTGAAGTCGTTGACCAGCGTCCCGTCGCTCATCAGCGCGCCGTCGCTCATCAGAGCGCCGTCGCTGAAGACCACGCCGTCGCCGAGCAGCACGCCGTCGCTCATCAGCGCGCCCGTGCCGAGGAACGGTATGCCCTCGCCGAGCGGGCCGCCGCCGCTCGTCAGGATGCTGTCGGCCATCATCACGCCGCTCGAAAGCATGGTCAGGTCGGCCATCATCACGCCCGCGCCGTCGAGCGTGGCGTCGCCGAGGAGCACGCCCGTCCCGAAGAACTTCTGGTACTTCGTAATCAGCGCCGAGCCCGAGCAGGTCGTGTGGTCGAGCACGAGCCCGCGCGACCAGCCGAAGGCGTGGCCGGCGATGGTCGTCTGCGGGGCGGGCGCGACCGCGCCCGTCTTGAGCAGCGGCGAGCCGAGCGGAAGCGTCACGTTCAGAGCCGAAGGGTTCCAGTACTGCGGCAGGTCTGTGCGGACGAGCTTTGCGAGCCTGACCGCGCCCTCGACGTTGAGCTGGCCGGCGCCCTGCTCGAAGGCGTTGAAGCCGGCGAGCGGCTGCGCCGTGTACATCAGGATGGCCTTGACGAGGTTGGGCGTCAGACGCGGGTTGTGGCGCAGCAGGAGCGAGGCCGCGCCGGCGACGAGCGGCGCCGCCATCGACGTGCCGTTCATCGTCATCATGTTCCGCTTCTTGTCGGCGCTGACGGCGGCGTTGAGCTGCGGGTTGTTGAGCAGGAGGTTGTTGTCGGCGGCGGCCGCCCAGATGACCTTGTTGCCGGGCGCGACGAGGTCGGGCTTGACGAGGTTGTCGTAGTGCGTGACGCCCGCCAGGTCTGTCCAGCGGCCGCGCGTCGGCCCGCGCGAGCTGTAGGTCGTCACCGCGTCGTCCGAGCGCGCGTCGGTGCCGAAGGTGTTCGACGCGCCGACCGTGATGGCCGAGGGCTCGATGGCCGGCGAGTGAATCTGCCCGTAGACCTTCTGCCCCGCGGCGTTCCTGCCGTCGTTGCCGGCGGCGCACACGACGACGATGCCGAGGTTGGTCATGCGGCGCACGGCGCGGCAGACGGGGTCGTTGCGGTAAGAGTCGACGGCCGGCATCCCGAGCGAGAGGTTGACGACGCGTATGTTGTAGGTGACGCGGTTGGCGATGACCCAGTCCATCGCTTCGAGCAGCTTCGAGACCGAGCCGCGCCCCTGCGAGTCGAGCACCTTGATGTTAATTATCTGCGCGTCGAAGGCCGCGCCCTTGTAGGCGCCGCCCGCGACGGTCGCGCCGCCGGCCGCCGCGGAGGCGACGTGCGTGCCGTGCCCGTAGGCGTCGAGCTTGCCGGTCGGCCCCTCGGTCGTGAAGACGAAGTTGCCGGAGACGCGCGTCGGGCTGCCGTCGGCCTGCGCGAGCGAGGAGTGGTAGTAGTCGACGCCCGAGTCGAGGACGGCGACGCCGACCGACATGCGGCTGGCCGCCATGACCGAGGTGTCCATGGCGCGCGCGGCGTCCGCCCCGGTCGTCAGCGAGACGTGCCCGAGCGCGCGCATCTCGCGGTCGGCCGAGACGTACTCGATGTCTTCGCGCGCCGCCAGCGCCTCGACGGCCGAGGCCGGAAGCTCGACGACGCGCTCGCTCAGGTTCTCGTGACGCCGCTTGACGCGCGCGCCGTGTGCGACGACCGCGCCCTCGTTCTCGTCGTTCCAGTCGTCCTTCGGCTGGACGATGACGGTGACCTTGTCGCCGCCGCCGGCCTTGCGGACGTGCTCACGCAGGTCGGCCGAGACCTTCGACGCGTGGCGCGGCGCTTCGTCGCGCCCGCGGCCGGAGTGCCCGCCCGACGCCGCCGCGCTCCCGAGCGGGAGCAGCAGCAGTGCGGGAATCATCAGCCAGGCCGTGAGACGTTTAAGTTTGAATCTGTCCATCACTCTGTTTCCTCGGGGCGACGCTTACCATGACGTGACTACACTTACCGTCGCACACACCTTTTCAACCCCCGTGCCGCGACCCCGTCGGCGGAAAAACCTTGAAAATTGCGGATATCCGCGCCGCGGACGCACGTCGGCGCGGGCGCGCGCCGGTCAGGTCAGTCAGAGTGAGCGCGCCACGTCAGTCAATCTGGCGTTGTGGCAGGAAGGGCCGGCGCGGTTGCGGTAGAAAGGAAAAAGGCCCCGAGGTAGGTCGGAGCCCCGCAAAGCTTCATGCGGAGGCTGAGTCTCCGCCCGTGCTGTTTGGGCGTCGGTGATGGGCCGTGCCGGTGGAAGAAGGAAGGCCGTCGTCAGTTGCTATTGCCGTCCGCGGCACTGGATTCGCGTCTCGTCAACGGTGCTCGTCGTCTGCCCG
>DASWNR010000122.1:0-26713 GCA_036399155.1 Pyrinomonadaceae bacterium | reverse complement strand
CGTGTCCAGAGTCCGCCAAGTGCCGGTCAACTCCTTGTACTCGTCGTAGGAGGCGCCCAGAGCCTTCTCTCGCAGCTCGCCATGCTTTTCTGTCGCGTCACTGGCCTCTTCGGAATTCACCACGGAGATGAGGAAAATCATGGCAGACGCTCCGTCCTGAAGAATGACTCTGGCCGGGTACTGCGCCTCGGCGGATATGGAAGGTGAAGCGCGGTAGTATTTACTCCTCGGAGATAGCGGCTGTCAACGCACAGCGCCGACCCCCGCCGCGCCGGAGAGACTCAGAAGAGTTTGAGGCCGCGGGCTCGGGTGTCGGCGAGCAGTCGGAGGAACTCTTCGCGCGGGACGAGGCGCGCGCCGAGCGCGCGCATGTGCGGCGTCATGACCTGTGCGTCGAGCCACCCGAGGCCGCGCGCGCGCAGGTGGTCTATCAGGAACAGCAGCGCGAGCTTCGAGGCGTTCGGGCGCACGCGGAACATGCTCTCGCCGGCGAACGCGCCGCCCGCGTCCACGCCGTAGACGCCGCCGACCAGCTCGCCGCCCTCCCAAGCCTCGACGCTGTGCGCGCGCCCCCGCCGGTGGAACTCGCAGTAGCCGCGAATCATCCAAGGCGTTATCCAAGTCCCCTGTTCGTGCGCGCGCGGGACTTCGGCGCAGGCGCGTATGACGCGCTCGAAGGCGCGGTCGATCGTAAACGTCAGGCTCGTCCGGCGGCGCGCGCGCGCGAGGCTGCGCGCGACGTGCAGCTCGTCGAAGAAGAGCAGAGCGCGCTCGGGCGGGCTGAACCAGAGCAGCGGGTAGCCCTCGACCGGCCACGGGAAGATGCCGCGCCCGTAAGCCTCTTCGAGCAGCGCCGGCTCGGGCCGGCCGCCGACCGCAACAATCCCCTCCTCGTTCGCCCCGCGCGGGTCTGGGAAATTCCAGTCGGCCATTCGGCGATGATAGTGAAGGCAAAAGGCAAAGGGCAAAAGGCGAAAGGCAAAAGTGAAGACGGCGGGCGGCGCGGCTCCCGTCTTTCATTTGTGCCTTTTGCCCTTTGCCTTTTGCCCGCCGCCTTTTAAGATTCACTCATGCCGGAGCGCGAGTACGGGTTCGAGGAGGACGTGGCGACCGAGAGCCGGGAGCGGCTGAAGAGGCCGCCGCTCTTCCGCGTCCTGCTGCACAACGACGACTTCACGACGATGGAGTTCGTCGTCGAGGTGCTGCGCCGCGTCTTCGGCAAGTCCGACGCGGAAGCCTTCCGCGTCATGTGGGCCGTCCACACGCAGGGGGTGGGGTGCGCCGGCGTCTACACCTACGAGGTGGCCGAGATGAAGGTCGAGAAGGTGACGCAGATGGCGCGCGCGCAGGAGTTCCCGCTGCTCTGCACCGTCGAGGAAGAACCGCAGGGCGACTGACGGCATCTAAGCTGCCGGGGACAAAGAACCGCCTGATGATAACGAAAGAACTGCAAGAGACTTTGAACTTCGCCGCGATGGAGGCGATCAAGCGGCGTCACGAGTACGTGACGCTCGAACACCTCCTCTACGCGCTGCTGCACGACCGCACGGCCGCGACGGCGCTGCGCCACTGCGGCGGCGACTCGGCCGCGCTCACCAAAGAGCTGGAACAGTTCTTCGACGAGAAGCTGGAGAGCGTCCCCGACGCGAGCGACGCGCTCCCCGAGTACACGGCCGCCTTCCAGCGCGTCGTCGAGTACGCGCTCTTGCAGGCCGAGGGCTCGGGGCAGAAGGAGGTGGACGGCGGCAACGTCCTCGCCGCGCTCTTCCAGTCGCCCAACTCGCACGCCGTCTACCTGCTCAAGCGTCAGGGCGTCACGCGCCTCGACGTTCTGAACTACCTCGCGCACGGCATCTCGAAGGTCGAGCCGGGCGGCGGCGCCCCCTTCGCGCACGGCGAGGAGGGCGAAGACTACGAGGCCGAGCAGGCGGCGCGCGACCCGCTCGCGGCCTTCGCCTCGAACCTCGTCGAGCGCGCCGCCGAGGGGAAGATAGACCCGCTCATCGGCCGCGAGGCCGAGGTCGCGCGCACCATCCAGGTCCTCTGCCGCCGCCGCAAGAACAACCCCATCTACGTCGGCGACCCCGGCGTCGGCAAGACCGCCATCGCCGAGGGGCTCGCGCTCAAGATTCAACAGGGCGAGGTGCCCGACCCGCTCAAGGGCGCGGAAGTCTACTCGCTCGACATGGGCGCGCTGCTCGCCGGCACCAAGTACCGCGGCGAGTTCGAGCAGCGCCTGAAGTCGGTCATCTCCGCGCTCAAGAAGAAGGAGAACGTCATCCTCTTCATCGACGAGATTCACACCATCGTCGGCGCCGGCGCGGTCTCGGGCGGCTCGATGGACGCGTCGAACATCATCAAGCCCGCGCTCGCCACGGGCGAGATGCGCTGCATCGGCTCGACGACCTACCCCGAGTACAAGGCCGCCTTCGAGCGCGACCGCGCGCTCGCTCGCCGCTTCCAGAAGATAGAGGTCGGCGAGCCTTCGCTCGAAGACACGGTGAAGATTCTCGAAGGCTTGAAGAAGCTCTACGAGGAGGCGCACGGCGTCGCCTACTCTTCGGAGGCGCTGCGCGCCGCGGCCGAGCTCGCCGCCAAGCACATACACGACCGCTTCCTCCCCGACAAGGCCATCGACGTGATCGACGAGGTGGGCGCGATGGTCAAGCTGATGCCGGCGTCCGACCGGCCGAAGGAGGTCGGCGTCCGCGAGATAGAGACGGTCGTCGCGCGCATGGCGAAGATCCCGCCGCGCACCATCGCCGGCTCGGAGAAGGACAGGCTGCAAAACCTCGGGGCCGCGCTGAGGGGCGTCATCTTCGGGCAGGATCACGCCGTCTCGCAGATAGTCAACGCCATCAAGCTCTCGCGCTCGGGGCTCGGTCAGCCGGAAAAGCCCATCGGCTCGTTCCTCTTCTCGGGGCCGACGGGCGTCGGCAAGACCGAGCTCGCGAAGCAGCTCGCGCTCGCGCTCGGCGTCGAGTTCATACGCTTCGACATGTCTGAGTACGCAGAGCCGCACACGGTCTCGCGCCTCATCGGCGCGCCGCCCGGCTACGTCGGCTTCGACCAGGGCGGCCTTTTGACCGACGCCGTCAACAAGACGCCTTACGCCGTCGTCGTCTTAGACGAGATAGAGAAGGCGCACCCGAACCTCTTCAACATCCTCTTGCAGGTGATGGATCACGGCACGCTCACCGACAACAACGGCAAGCGCGCGGACTTCCACAACGTCATCCTCATCATGACGACCAACGCCGGCGCGCGCGAGATGTCGGACGCCAAGATAGGGTTCCAGAAGGGGCAGGAGGGTCTGTCGCAGGGTCAGGGGCGCGGTGCCATCGAGCGCACCTTCAGCCCGGAGTTCCGCAACCGGCTCGACGCGTGGATAGCGTTCGCGCCGCTCACGTTCGAGACCATCGAGCGCGTCGTGGACAAGTTCGTCGGCGAGGTGCGCGCGCAGCTCGTCGAGAAGGGCGTCGAGCTGTCGCTCACGGAGGGCGCGCGCCGCTGGCTCGCCGAGCACGGCTACGACCGCCAGATGGGCGCGCGCCCGATGGCGCGGCTGATTCAGGAGAAGATCAAGGCCCCGCTCGCCGAGGAGATACTCTTCGGCCGCCTGCAACACGGCGGCGAGGTGGTCGTCGGCGTGTCCGACGCGGACATCGGGCTGGAAATCCTCCCCCGCCGCTGAGAGTCGGGTCGGAACCGCGCGCCTTTAGAACTCAAGTCGGATTTGCGCCTCGACGCGGCGGTTGCCCGCCGCCGGGTTGCCGACGCTGCCCGCGCCGAACCCGCCCGCCGTGGCCACCGAACGCCCGAAGAGGGGCGAGCCGAGGTTCCCGACCGGCGCGCCGAGGTTGACCCGGTTGAAGAGGTTCGTAAACCGCAAGCCCGGCGTGAGGCGGAAACGCCCCTCGCCGCCCGCGCCCGCCTGACCGCCGCCGCCGCCGCGCCCAGCCGCCGCCCTCCCGAACGCGAACGTCCGACTGACGCCCAGGTTGACGACGAAGTAGCCCGGCCCCTCGCCGTAGTTGCGCGGGATGACGGGCTGACCCGGCGGCGGCTCGGTGTCGAACGCGCCGAAGGGCGTGACGCGCACCGTCGGCCTCGTCAAATCCGAGGCGTGCGCGGGGCGGTCTGCGAAGAAAGCGTCGCCGTTCGAGTCAACGCCCGAGGTGATGTTGAACGGGCGCCCCGCCGAGGCGTAGACCAGTGGACTCAGCCGCAAGCCCCACGCCGCCTCGAACGTCCCGCCCGCCGCGAACGTGTGGCGCGCGTCGGAGGACGAGCGCCCGTACTCGCCCCGCAGGTCGTAAGCGTCGGCCGGGAAAGTCCCCGCGCCTTCGGTGTCGCCGCGCGCGCGGCCGAGCGTGTAGTTGGCGAAGAAGGAGGCGCGGCCGCTCGGTCGCGCGTTGAGCGTGACGAGCAGTTGGTGCTGGTTGAGACGGCCGCTCGACTCGTACTGAATGACGTTACCGGCCTCGGGCCGCGGCCTCGCCCGAGTGACCACCTCGCCCGACGTATCCCCGACGACGACCGGCGCGTTGACGTTGCGCGCGCGCAGCGCGTGGAGCGTGCGCGACGCGACGTAGGTCACGGCCAGCGTGCTCCTGCGCGGCAGTTGGCGCTCAACGCCCACGGCCGCCTGCATCATGTACGGCTCGCGCAAATCTTCGGCGATGCGGAACGTGGTCTGGTTCGCGGACGCCGCGGCGCGCAGCGTATCGATCGAGGGGACGGCGGGGAACGAGTCGAGCAACCCGGCGTCGTCAACGACGAAGCGGAAGAAGTCCCCGGCGGCGTACTTGTTGGCTATCAGAACTTGATTCTCGTTGAAGCGGTCGAAGAAGACGCCGAAGCCCGCGCGGACGACCGTCACCGCCTTGCTTGCCGGGTCGCCGGCCTTGAGCCCCGGCGACCACGCGAGCGCGACGCGCGGCGCGAGGTTGAGGCGGACGCCGATGTTCGTCTGGAACTCGTAGCGCAGGCCGTAGCTCGCCGTGAGGTTCGGGCGCACGCGCCAGTCGCCCTGGAAGTACGCGCCGAAGTCCACCTGCGTCGCCTCGGCCAGAGGGTCGCCGCCGCCTAGCGTCAGTTGAGTCGCGCCGCCGCCCCGCGCGCGTACCTCGGCCGGCGAGAGACAGGGGAAGCGGCCCGCCGACGTGCCGCAGTTGGGCGCGGAGAAGAGGAGCGTGCGGCGGTATCGCTCGATGCTCGTGACGGGAATCATGATGACCTGACCCGACGCGTCGCGCACGGGGTCGCCGGCCGCGTCGAGTCGTGGCGCGAGCCCGCCGGCGAAGGTGTACGTGCCGTTGAAGTCGTCGGGCGAACCGTCCGTGATGGTCGTGCGGCGCAGCCGCGCGCCCGCCCTCAGGGTGTGCGCGCCCGCCGTCCACAGAAGGGAGTCCTGCGCCGTCAGCCTGCCCTCCGGGTTTCGCGCGCGCCCCGACGGCGAGCCGCCCGAGAGGAACGCGCCCGAAACGTTGAGCGCCGGGAGCGCGCTGAAGGGCTCCTCCACCTGATCCTCGCCCACGTACTGGAAGCGGAACTCGTTGAGGAGGCGCGGGCCGAGTACGGCCGTCTCGGTCAGTTGGAAAGTGTTGATGGGGAGCGTGAAGGCGAAGCCGCGCTCCGGCAGGGAGACGCCGCCGACGCCGTTCTCCGAGCGGTGCCGGTAGTAGTTGTAGCGCACGCCGAGCGTGTGCGCCTCGCCCAACTGTAGGTCGAGGCGCGCGTTCGCGCTCAACTGGCTGCGCGGGAAGCGCGCGGTGAAGGCGAGCGTCCGCGGGGCAAGGCTCTCGTCGAGCACGACGGCGTTGACGAGCGCGTTGTCGTCCGTCGCGCGCTCTTCGAGCCAGAGGAAGAAGGAGGCGCGGCGCGGGGCGAGCGTGCCGCTCAGGCCCCCGCCCGCGTTGCGCATCCGGTAGGCGGCGCGCGCCGGCGTGAAAGGGTTGCGCGCGTTGAGCGACTCGTCGTTGAAGTTGAAGAAGACTTGCCCGCGCAGCTTCTCCGTGCCGGCGCGCGTGAAGATTTGAATCTGGCCGAAGCCGAGTCGGTCGTTCTCGGCCGAGAAGGGGTTCTGGTTGACGCGGACTTCGCGTATCGAGCCGCGCGGCGGGAGCGGCTCGCCCGTGTTCTCGAAGCCGTCCACGAGAATCTGCCCGCCGCTCGGGCCGGCCGCCGCGCCCGCGAGCGACTGCAACGCGGCGGCGAGGTCGTCCGGGTCTTCGGGCAGCGCGTCGAGGTCAGTCTCGCCGAAGCGGAGCGCGCTCCGGTTCTCGCCCGGCTCGACGCCCACGGCCGACTCATCCCCGACGGTCACCTCCTGCCTTTCGAGCGCGACGGCGAGCCGAACGTCAAACTCGCTGCGCCCGCCCGCGACGACTCGGACGCCGGCGGCCTCGAGGGTCTGGAAGCCTCGCGCCTCGACGCGCAACGCGTACGCGCCCGGCGCGAGGCCGCCGAAGGCGTAACGCCCCTCGGCGTCGGAGGTCGCGCGCCGCTCCGCGCCGGCCGCGCCCCTCAAGACTAAGCCCGCGCCGACGACGACCGCGCCCGCCGGGTCGGTGACCCGGCCCGCGACCGCGCCCCCGGCCTGCGCGGCAAGTGAACCGTGCGCGCACGTCAACAGTAGCAGCGTGACGGTCAGGACGGACGCGGCGGCGAGACGCGCGGCCCGGCCGTGGCTCGTTGACGGCGGCGGTGTGGTAAAGCCTCTCACGCGACGCGCCCCTCAGTTGCCGGGACGGCCGGCCTTGTAAAGCTCGTCCACGAACTTCGGCACCTCGGGCTCCCACTTCACGGGGAGCCCTTTCGCCATCCGCCAGCGGTGGAGCCACGAGATGCCGTTCTTGTAGAGCGCGTCGGGCTCGCGGTAGGCCGGGTCTTTCAGAGCCTCTTCGAGCGTGACGAACGCGTAGCCGCGCCGCTTCAACATCGCGGCCACCTCGTCGAAGCGGTCGGCGTTTATCTCGTTGGCGTGGAGGAGGTGGACGTGCTTTATCTCGCGCCCGAAGGTTTCGGCCGCGAGCCGCTCGAAGTGCTCGAAGACCGACTCCATGTAGGGCACGTAGGCGTCTGCCACGCGCTTCGCCGTCTCCGCGTCGCCGCGCTTCTTCGCCCTGAAGTAAACGTCGGCGAAGATGTAGTCGGCGTTGTCGACGGTGACGGGCGCGACCGTGTAGCCGCGCGCTGCGAGGAACTCGGCCAGGCCCTTCTTGTACTCGGGCGTCGTCCCCGTGAACAGGAACGGGTGGCGGAAGTAGCGCAGGCTCATGCCGCGCTCGCGCAGGAGCATCCGCGTCACCGTCTCGCCGCGCAGCACGTCGTCCTTGTACTCTTCGAGCGGCGCGCGGTGCAGGCTGAGGTGCGAGAAGGTGTGGTTGCCGAGTTCGAGCCCGGCGTCGAGCCACGCGCGCAGAAGCTCGGTGCGCGCGTCCACCTCGCCGCGCCGGTAGAGCTTCCCCTCGTTGACGAAGCCGACGGCCGGGACGCCGTTTCGCTTCACGCTCTCAAGCAGGCGCGACGTGATGCGCCGCATGTCTTCGAGGTCGCCCTGCGGCGCGGGCAGGTCGTCAAACGTGACGGCGACCTCCCTGCGCGCTGGGGCCACCACGCCGGCCTGCGCCGCCGCCACGGCCGCGAGCGCCGAAGCCAGCAGCGCGAAGGTAAGGAAGGCGCGGCAGATTTTCGTCAGCATCGTTCTCGTCCTTGTTCAAGGATGAACCACAGAGACACAGAGGCACAGCTAAAACAATTTCAAATTTCAAATTCTTAAAGCCGTGTCTCTGTGTCTCTGTGGTTGACTCAGTTTCGATGACCGCCCGTTACTTCTTCGGCTCGGGCTTGGGCGTCTTCCAGTTCTTCTGGAGTTCGGCGAAGTGGCGCCGCATGGACTCCGGGAGTTCTATCTCCTCGGTGTCCCTGTACTCCATCCCCTTCGCGACGGCCCAGCGCGCGATCCACGATTCGCCGCGCACGCCCGTGTGGCCGTCGGGCAGTTTGTACGCCTCGTCGCGCGTGGCCTGCTCCATGGTGACGAACGTGTAGCCGCGCCGCTTCATCATCGCCGCGAGGTCGGCGAAGCTGTCGTAGTTGAGCGCGCCCGCCGTCAGCATCAAAACCTGCGGGAACTCGCGCCCCACGACCTCGCGCGAGTACGTCTCGTAGAACTCGAACATGCGCTCCATGTAGGGCACGTACTCGGCGCGTATCGCCTCGGCCGCCGCGTCGTCCTCGCGGCGGAGCGCCTGGATGTAGGCGTTGCTGAAGACCCAGTCCATGCTGTCCACGGTGACGGGGTGAATCTGGTAGCCGCGCCCGCGCAGGAACGCCTCGACCCTGGCGCGCGCCTCCGGGTTCGGCCCCGTGTTCAGGTACGGGTAGCTGAAGTAGCGGAGCTTGCGCCCGCGCTCGGCCGAGAGCTTCGCAATGGTCTGCTCGCCGCGCACCACGTCGGTCTGAAACTCCTCGACCGAGGACTTGTAGAGGTTAGTGTGGTTGGCCGTCTCGTTGCCCAGCTCGTGCCCGGCGTCGAGCCATTCGCGGAGCGCGAGGATGCGCGCCTCGTTGACCGAGCCGTCGTCGTTGTAGAGCCGCGCGTCGTTGACGAAGGCGACCGCCTCGATGTTTTCGGCGGCGAGCGCGCGCAGGAGCTTGCGCGACTTGTTGGCGAGCCGCCCGGCGTCGTAGATGTTGCCGGGGTACGTGACGAAGGTGACGGCCACCTGACGGCGCGGCGGCGCGGCCGGGGCGGGCTCCGACGCCTTCGCGTCCGCCGCCGGCCCCGCGCCCGGCGCGGTGGCGTGCGAGCGCTGCGCGGCGAGCACGCCGCAGAGCAGGACGAGCGCGGCGAGCGCCGCGAAGGCCGCGGGGCGGCGTGTGGCCGAGCGCGCGCGCCGCTCGGTGTTGACGAGTCTCTGTATGCGTAGCATGAGTGAACCTCCGTTGGCTGCTAAGGCCAGCGCCGCCGGGGGCGCGTGCGTCGCGCGCAGTTGTTCGAGCGCCGCGAGGGCGCGCGCGTAGAGCAGCACGTCGCCCGTCGCCTCGACCGCCGCGTCGTCGCAGGCGTGCTCGCGCTCGGCGCGCACGCGCCGCGAGAGCCACCGCGCCGCCGGGTGGTAGAAGAGCAGCGTCTCGGCCGCCGTCTGCAAGAGGTTGACGGCGTAGTCGTACCGGCGCACGTGCGCCAGCTCGTGCGCGAGCACGGCCTCCAACTGCCGGGGCGTGAGCCCCAACAACGCGCCGGCCGGGATGAGTATGACCGGCCTCAGGTGTCCGACGACCGTCGGCACTTCGACGAGCGCCGACTGGCACAGGCGCACCGCGCGCGAAACGCGCAGCCGCCCCGACACGCGCGCGAGAAGTTCCTCGAAACGTTCCGGCACAGGCGCGGCGCTTCGCCTCAAGCGACGCACCACAAGCCACGCGCCGGCGAAGCGCGAGAGGTGCAGAAGGACGCCCGCGAGCCACGCGCAGACGAGCCACGGCAGCAGCGCCGTCAGGCGCTCCTCGGCCCACACGCGCAAGGAAGAGGCGTGCGAGACCGTCCCCGCCGCGGGCTCGATTGCCGCGCGCGCCGCCGGCTCTTTGCCCGCCAGCGGCGCGCGCCCGCCCGCGCTCACGGAATCCGCCCACGCCCCCTCCGACGCGGGGTCTCCCTGCGCGAACAGCCCCTCGGGCGCCCGCGCCGACAGACAGGCCGTCGCCACGGGCAGCACGAGCAGGAGCACGAGCGCGAAGGCGCCGCCCGCGTAGCGGACGTTGGCCCCCGCCCTCGACGCAGACGCGCAGAAGCAGGCGTAGACGCCCGCGACCAGCGCGCCCTGCCACAAAGAGTGGACGAGCGCCCACCCGGCCGCGTCGAGCAGCCCGCGCGCGGCGGGGGCGAGCCCGGTCGTGAAATAGACTTCCGTACTCAACGCTCCCCCCTTTCCAGCTCGTCGAGCATGCGGCGAATCTCGTCCAGCTCGCCGGCCGTGGCGCGCTCGGTCGAGAGGGCTTGCAGGACGAGATTCTTCGCCGACCCGTCGAACGCCTTCCGCAGAAGGTCTCCGACCAGACGGCGCTGCGTCTCGTCCTCGCGGGCGGCCGGCTCGTAGCGGTGCGCGCGCTCGCTCTCGTCCCTCACGACTAAACCCTTCTCGGCCATGATCTGCATCGTCTTGAGGACGGTCGTGTAACCCGTCGTCTTGTTCTCGCCTAACGTTTCGAAGACTTCCCGCACGGTGCTGGGGCCGCGCCTCCAGAGCACCTTGAGGATTTCCAGTTCCGCGTCGGTCGGACGCGGCAGTTCAGCTTCAGGCATTGCGCAATACCTCTCGGACTCAAGTCGGCGGCGAGACTACTACGAAGAAGTTCGTACTGTCAACGAAAATCTTCGTACTTCACCACGGGCGGAGTCGAAAAACTCTGCTAAGTGAAAAAATGATTGGCCTTAAGTGGGAAAGATTAACCACGAGGCGCGGAGGTACGGCTCAAACAACTTGAAATTTCAAATCACCAGCGGTGGTAAGCCGGGTGGCCGGGGCGGACGGCGACGAAGGTGCCGCGGCAGGTGGCGCGGGGCTTCCCCGCGGCCGTGAGCGTGGCCTCGACGACGGCCTTCTCGTCCGTCGATTCGATGACGCGCGCCGAGAGGTAGACGGTCTCGCCGGATGGCGTCGGGCGCAGCAGCTTGACCGAATAATCGGCGGTGACGGTGCAGGGCGGGCGCTCGGCCCCCGCGCGGCGCATGAGGTGGTAGGCGGCCGCCCAGTTCGAGTGACAGTCGAGCAGCGCGCCGATGATGCCGCCGTTGAGCATCCCCGGGAAAGCCTCGTGGTGCGGCTCGGCGCGCCACTCGCAGACGACTTCGCCGCCGCCCTCCGCGGGGAAGCTGCGCACGCGCAAGCCCTTCTCGTTCGCCGGCCCGCACCCGAAACACGCGCTCCCCGGCGCGTAACGTTCCTGTAGACTCTCCATGTTGTTTACGGCCCCACCTTCGGGTCGTCCGAGGTGGCGCGCTCGCCCTTGTGGTCGGCGCCGCGCACGTCGAGGTTCTCGTCGATGCGGAAGGAGCGTCGCCCGGTCTTGCCGTAGTTCCTGGGCGTGGCCGTGATCTCGAACTTGTCCGCGCCGGCGTTCAGCTCGTACTTGTACTCGGTCTCCCCCGTGAGAAAGTCCTTCTCAAGCATCCCCTCCGCGCGCAGCTCTTCGAGCGTGCCGTAGCGCTCCTTCTTCTTCTCGTGCTTGTAGCCGAACTGGGCTATCGCGATGTGGTGGAGGGTTTGGACGGCCGAGTTCTCGCCGCTGATGACGGCCGAGTCCATGGCGCTGACCGCGACGGCCGTCGCGTAAGACTTGATGAGCGAGAGCGGGAGGCGCAGCTCGTGCATCACCACGTCGCCCTCGTTGGTCGCCTCGTAGGAGGCGGGCGCGTACTCGGCCGCCTCAAGCTGCGCGAGCAGAGCGCGCACCACCGCGTCCGTGCTCCCGGCCGAGCGCGTCCGCGACGCGTCCACCACACGCCGTACGACGGAGTCGGAGACGAAGAGCTGGACGAGCTTCTGCCTGGCCTGCCACGAGGTCGCCTCGCGGTACTCGTTCGAGCCCGCGAGCGTTCGGCGCGAAGAGTAGGAGTCCACGCAGTGGCGGACGGCCTTCAGCTCGCCGACGAGGAGGAAGCTGTCGACGACGGCGTAGGAGATGCCGTCGGAAGCGCCGAGCGTGCGAATCTCGACGCCCTCGCGCTTCTCGGGCACCTGCGGCGCGCCCGGCGAGACGAAGCCGAGCGCGACGACGACGCGCGGCAGTATCTCGCGCATCTTCGCCGGGTCGTTGAGCGAGGCGATGAAGACGGGGCCGGGCTCCGCGTCGCGCTTGTCCCGCCCGCCCTCCTCGACGCGGGAGCGCCTGCCGCCGCCGAGCGCGAAGTCGTTCTCGTCGAGCGGCATGCTGAGCGCCACCTCGTTGCCGAGCGAGGGCAGGAGGTCTTCCTTGAACTTGAAGCCGAAGAGCTTCTCGACGGCGGCGACGGTCTCGTCGGCGGTCGGCTGCGGCTCGCGCTTCCCGCCGCCCTCCTCGTCGTCTCTCATTCCGCCGGCGGACATCAGCCCGGCCGGGTTGACGGACGCCGCGCCGAGCGTCGAGTTGTAGATGTGCGTCCAGTCGAGCGAGCCGGCGACGAAAAGCTCCGAGTCGGCGGGGGCGACCTCGGCCGTGCCGCCCGTGACGGGCGGGCCCGAGACGATGTTCGGCAGAAACGGGATGAGCGCGATGGTGCCGTCGGGCGTGTTCTCGACGGCGAGCCTGACGGCGAGCGCGCCGCGGTCGAGCCCGACCCCGAGCGCGACCGCGCCGGGGATGCGCGGCACGCCGAACCCGAGGCTCTGCATGATGCGGCCCAAGCCCCGCACGGCGCGCTCCTCGGCCGTCGGCTCTGGCGGCGGCGGCGCCTCGCCACCGTCTTCCCCTTCGCCGTCGCTCACGCCCACCACCGCCCCCGAACTGTCGCCCTCCTCGGGACTCGGCTCGGCGGTCGGCTCGGGCGAGGCGGCCGGGTCGGGGGTGGCGTCCGCGCCCGGCGGCGCGGGCAGCTTGCCCGTTGTCACCTCGGGCGTCTCCACGATGACGGGCGTCGGGAGTGAGGGTTCGCCCGAGCCCACGCCGCTCACCTCGGGATTCGACTCCTCTATCATCTGCATCTGTAGCGCCCACGCGCGCTGCGCCACGTCCGTGTCCACGTAGACGAAGAGCGAGGCGTTAGAGAAGCGCGCGCGCACCGTCTGGAAGCGCGTGCTGTCGGCGAGGCTCGGCTCGCCCTCCCCGGCGCGCAGTTGCTTGAGCTTGAAAGGGCCGTCCGACGTGACGAGCCAGCGCCCCGCGCGCCGGATGGCGAAGTCCGACCCGGGAACTTTCACCGGCGCCGGCGGCTTCTGGCCGCGCTGCGCGCCGGGCTGTGCGCGCGGGGCGGGCTGTGTGGACTGCGTGGCCGGGGCGGGCTGTGTGGGCTGTGCGGGCTGCGCCTCTATGGCCTTTTTGACCTGTCGCACCTGCTCGCCGATGATGCGGCGGAGCTTGGGCTCGAAGGCGGCGGCGGCCTCGGGCGATTCCAGCTCGAAGGCGGCGACGCCCTGCGGGACGCCCCTGCGCGCGGGCATGAAAGCCACCACGATGCGCGACTCGCCGAGCGCCTCGGCGTTCGCGGCGATGAAGTCGTAGAAGTCCGTGAGCGGCCTCGCCTCTTCGCCCCCGAGCAGCCTGAGCGAGGCGACCGCCGTCTTCACCTCGTCCAGGCGCGAGAGAGCGCCGACGCGCCGCAGCTCCGCGTAGACGGTGTAGGCGTCGGCCGCGAGCATCTCTTCGATGGAGAGGTCGGGCTCGGGGCGTCGCGCCGCCGTCTGCCCCGTGCGCGGGTTCGCCGCATTAGACGTGGGGGGCGCGGGAGTCGCGTGGGTCGAGGTACTCGCGGGGGCGGCGGGAGTCGCGCCCGTGCGCGGGGCGGCCGGGGTCGCGCGCGGCGCGGGCGCGGCGGCGCGCGTGCGCGTGCGCTGACGCCGACGCTGGCGCGCGTCGGCGACCCCGTAGCCGGGCGCGGAGCTTAACAGGAGGAGCGCGGCGCAGACGTGCGCCGTGAGGCGGGGGAAAAGTTGACGGGCTTTCATCGCTTTCTTCACCAGGGGAACAGCGCCGGGACGGCGGACACGCGGGTCGCGTGTGGGGCTCGGGAAGAGATTGCTGCGGCGCGGGCCGCTAACGTCTGCCGCCCCCGCCGCGGCCGAGATTGTAACTCACGCCGCCCCCGGTTGTAACGGCCGCCCCGCGCGCGCCGTCCGGCCGAAACGTGCGGCGGCGCGCGCCCGCAGGTTGACTTCGCGGCGGCGCGCGGCCAAACTCTCGGACGCTCCCACTTCTCTTCCAAAGCGAGGCCAAAACCGAAGATGAACAGACGTTATTTCGCCGCCCTTGCGCTCTCCGCCGCGCTCGCTTCCGCCGCCGCGTGCACGACGACGGCTCCGTCCAACCAGAACGCCGCGGCGTCCCCGACGCCGGCGACGACGGCCGCGGCGGGGCTCCCGGCGGACTTGAAGCCCGCGCTCGACTCGATCAACGCCGACGACATGATGCGCCACATCAAGACGCTCTCGGCCGACGAGTACGAGGGGCGCGGCCCCGGCACGAAGGGCGAGGAGCTGACCGTCAAGTACATCACCGGCGAGTTCCAGCGCCTCGGCCTCAAGCCCGGCAACCCCGACGGCACTTTCGTCCAGAAGGTGCCGCTCGCGGGCTTCCGCGCCGAGCCCGAGGGCGTGTTCAAGGCGGGCGGCAAGGAGATGAGGCTTGAGAACCTTAAGGACTACGTCGCCGTCTCGCGCCGCTACGAGCCGCAGGTGAACGTGGACGACTCCGACATCGTCTTCGTCGGCTACGGCGTGACCGCGCCCGAGTACGGGTGGGACGACTACAAGGGGCTGGACGTGAAGGGCAAGACCATCGTCATGCTCATCAACGACCCGGCGGTGCCTTCGGCGTCGAACCCCAACGAGCTCGACCCGAACGCGTTCAAGGGCAAGGCCATGACCTACTACGGCCGCTGGACGTACAAGTACGAGGAGGCTTCGCGGCGCGGCGCGGCGGCCGCCATCATCGTCCACGAGACGGGGCCCGCGGGCTACGGCTTCGAGGTCGTCTCGGGGAGCTGGGGGCGCGAGAACTTCGACATCGTCTCGCCCGACAAGAACGCGGGGCGCGTCGGCGTCGAGTCGTGGATAACTCTGGACAAGGCGAAGGAGTTGTTCGCCGCTGGGGGTCAGGACTTCGACGCCCTGCACAAGGCCGCGACGACGAAGGAGTTCAGGCCCGTCGCCCTGAACGCCAAGGCGACGTTCCACGTCAAGAACACGCTGCGCACCATCGACTCGCAGAACGTCGTCGCCAAACTCGAAGGCTCCGACCCCGCGCTCAAAAACGAGTACGTCGTCTACAGCGCGCACTGGGATCACCTCGGGCGCGACGAGAAGGCGACGGGCGACGGCATCTACAACGGCGCCATCGACAACGCCTCGGGCATCGCGCAGACCCTTGAGATCGCCGAGGCGTTCACGAAGCTGCCGACCCCGCCCAAGCGCTCGCTCGTCTTCCTCGCCGTGACGGCCGAGGAGAAGGGCTTGCTCGGCGCGAAGTACTACGCCGAGCACCCGCTCTACCCGCACGCGAAGACGCTCGCCAACATCAACATCGACGGCGCGAACCAGTGGGGGCGGACGCGCGACCTGACCATCGTGGGCGAGGGCAACACCACGATTGAAGACCTCGCGCGCGAGGTGGCCACGGCGCAGGGGCGCATCATGACGCCACACCCCGAGCCGGAGAAGGGCTTCTACTACCGCTCCGACCACTTCGAGTTCGCCAAGCAGGGCGTGCCCGCCTTCTACGCCGACACGGGCACCGAGTACGTCGGCAAGTCGCCGGACTTCGCCAAGCAGAAGCGCGCCGAGTACGAGGCCAACGACTACCACAAGCCCACGGACGAGATTAAGCCCGACTGGGACCTCTCCGGCGCGGTCGAGGACGCGCACTTCCTCCTCGCCGTCGGCCACCGCGTCCTCCAGGGCGACAAGTGGCCCGAGTGGAAGCCCGGCACCGAGTTCAAGGCGGCGCGCGACAAGTCGCTCTCCGGCGCGGGCGCGCCTTAGCCCGAACCGTTATAGAGCCATGAGAGTCAGAGCGTTAATCACAAACGCCCTTCCCGCGCTCGCGCTCTGCGTCGCCTGCCTCTCGGCGGCGGCGTCGGGCGCACGACAGCAGACGAAGCAGGAGCCGACGCCCGCCCCCCCGGCCGCGAAGAAGAACGCGCGCCCCGAAGGCGAGGCCACGCCGACGCCCGAGCCGTTCGACAGGCTGACGCCGCAGCAGATGACCGGGCACTGCGTCACGTTCGACACGGAGGCGGGCGACGTCGTCGTCGAGGTGCTCGCGGAGGCCGCGCCCGAGACGGCGCGCAACTTCCTCAACCTCGCCTCGACGGGCGCGTTCGACACGACGAGCTTCAGCCGCGTCGTCCGCGGCTTCGTCGTCCAGGGCGGGAACATCGCGACGCGCGAGACGCTGCCGCCCGGGCTGCTCCGACGCGCCGCGCGCAAGGTGCCCGACGAGCCGAATCCAATCAAGCACCTGCGCGGCGTCGTCTCGCTCGCTCGCCCCGCGGAGTCCAACTCGGCGACCACGCACTTCTTCATCCTCCTGAACGACGCCGCGCACCTCGACGGCAACTTCGCCGCCTTCGGCCGGGTCACGACGGGGATGGACGTGGTCGATAAGATAGCCGCCGGCGACCTCGACGGCGAGAAGCCGAAGACGCCCGTCCGCATCCGCCGCGCCGCCGTCGCGCGCTGCGCGTCGCCGCCCGCCTAGACTCCGCCCGGAAAAATCGCCGGGGCGCGTGCGGCACTAATCAGTGCACGGCACGCGCCCCGAGTCGGCGGAAGGGAGAGTGGAGTGAGCCTCCGCCGATAGACCACAGAGCCCGGCGGGGGAAGCTTTGGGAAGCATGAAAGGCGGGGGACGAAGCGACGGCCGTTCAGCCGTCGCTTCGTCCCCCCGCCTTTCGCATCTACTCGCCGAACATGAGCGCGACGAGCTTCGTCATCGCGGGGACTAACTCGCCGCGCTTGACGTTGGTCGAAGGCTCGAAGCGCGGCCCGGGCACGGCGACGAACCGCCCCGGGGCGACCTGCCTGACCTGCGCCGGGTACGCCTGAATGAGCCCGCGGTCGAGCGCGAGCTGCACGTAGCCGCGGAGCGCCGGCGGGATGTCGGCGTTGTCCGTGAGCGCCTTGCCGCCCGTCGTGACGTTCGTCCCCGCGAGCGCCTTCGCCTCCCTGTCCAGACGGAGCGCGCGCACCAACGCGACCGCCTCCTCCAGACGGTTGACCTGTGATGCCGGGCCGAAGGTCGTCCCCGCCGTGCCCATCACGCCCTCCTTGCGGAGCGACTCGGCGAAGAGCGCCTCGGGCGTCCCCTCGGCAACGTCCGTGAAGCTCGGGACGTTCGGGATGTACTGCGGGACGCGCGCGCCCATCATCAGCGCGCGCGCCAGCTCGCCGCGCGTCAGAACGTCTTCGGGGCGGAAGTAGCCGCCGTCCGCCGCCATCACGCGGTCGTAGACGAGACGCAGCACGGCGGTGCGCGTCGCGGAGTCGAGCGCGGCCACGTCGCCGACCTCGGACGGGTTGTAGAGGTAGTGGCGCGTGCTGACGGTGTAGGGCTGCTCTGCGAGGACGCCGAGACCCGCGAGGCCGGCCGAGACGCGCACGGTGTACTCGCCCGCGGCGGGGAACTCAAGCTTGACGCCCTCGCGCGCGCCGTAGAGGCCGCCGAGGTTGACGGCGTCGCATGTGGCGACCGTCTGCCCGTCCTTCAAAACCGTCAGCCGCAGGTCGTTGACGACGAGACGCGTGTTGTCGGCGATGACCTCGCCCTCGCCGACCGCCGAGCCCCAGTCGAGCTGTATGAAGGTGAAGCGCGCGTTGGCCGGAACCGTGACCGTGTGCGAGCGCGTCGAGTTGGCCGCGACGCCCGCGGCTTGCGCCGGCGCGTCCTGCCGGCCGACCGCGAGCCCCTTTCCCGTGAAGCCGAAGTTGCCGTAAGGCTTTGAAGGGTTGAGCGCGAGGTCTACGGCCGCGTGGACGTTGGCGAGCCCCGCGCCCGCCTCGAACTCGTCGTAAGGCGCGAGCGGCGTCGCGGTGCGGACGAGCACGTCGCGCACCTCGTCTGGCGTCAAGCCGCGGTCGGCTTCTAGGACGTTGGCGACGATGCCGGAGAGGTGCGGCGCGGCCATCGACGTGCCGGAAATCTGCGTGTAGTTCGGCAGAAAGTTGGCCGGGATTTCGAGGTCCGCGTTGAGTCCGTTGGCGGCGAGGTTGGTGCGCGAGCGCGCGGCGATGATGGCGCTCGTGTAGCCCTGCTCGGCGGGGCCGCCCGTCCCCGGCGTCAGAATCGTCGGGTGGGCGGTCGGGCTCCCGAAGATGCCGCGCGAGGAGAAGTCCGCGAGCCGTCCGTCCTTCGTCGCCGCGCCCGCCGTGATGACCCACGGCCACGGCGTCCAGCGGTTCTGCGTGTTCGGGCCGGGGCCGTCGTTGCCGCCCGCGAAGACGACGACGACGTTGTTGTCGTGCAGCGCCTTCGACGCGACGTTGACGGGGTGGTCCGCGTCGTAGTCGGCGGCCGAGTTGCCCCACGAGTTGTTGACGACGCGGATGTTGTAGACGAGCTGGTTCGTCAGGACGTAGTCGAAGGCCGCGACCTGCCCGAGGATGAAGAGGCTGCCGGCCGAGCCGATGCCGAGGACGGACGCGCCCGGCGCGACGCCCGCGTAGAGCCCGCCCGAGGCGAGCCCCGAGCCCGCGGCGATGGAGGCGACGTGCGTGCCGTGGCCGCCGTTCACGTCGGAGTTCGGCTGGTTCTCAAGGTACGACGGCGGGAGGATGCCCTCGAAGACGTTGCCGAGCGCGGCCGTGCGTACGAGGAGCCCGTCCTCGTCGTTCATGTTCATGACGACGTTCTGGACGGTCTTGCCGGCGGCCGGGTTCGCAAGGTTGTAGGTCAAATCCTGATGCGTGCCGTCCACGCCCGAGTCGTTGACGGCGATGGTGATGCCGCGGCCCGAGACGGGCAGCCCGCCGTTGCGCCGCGTGATGTCGATGTCGTTGCGCAGACGCTCGGTGCCGACGAGCGGGTTGCTCTGGTGGTCGTAGAGTCGGACGGGCGCGTTGAGGTAGATGGAGCGGAGGCCGTCCCACCCGGCCATCCTCATGACCTGCGCGGCGGTCGCGTTGACGGCGACCACGGGCAGGCTCTGCATCCTGTAGCCGCCCGCGACGCCGAGCGCGAGCACGCGCGCGACCTGCGAGTCGGTGACGCGCTCGCCCTCGAAGGTCAGGATGACGCCGAACAGATCGGTCGCCGAAGCCTCCGACAGTCTGGACTTAAGCTCCGGGTCGACCTTGGGCGCTGCCTGCGCGCACACGGAGAAGACCGCGACGAGCGCGACCGCCGACAAAGCCCGGAAGAATTTTTGCCGCTTCATGATGAACGCCTCTCCCTTTCCCGTCCGTCTTATGAACCGCGAAGCCCTGTGAGCTTACCCCGCATGATTTTTCGTTGGCGGCTCGGGCGAGACCCCGTTCCCCGAAAGGGTCTCGCCCGAGCGTCGCCCCGCACCACGCGCCCCGCCCCGCACGGCTTGCCCTCCGCGCAAGGTGGCACGCGCGGCAAGCCTTTAACGCACGACGAAATCCGACCCCGAGGCCGCGTCGGAGCTGAGCAGCAGCCCGCCCGTGGCGGACGTGCCGATGAGTATCTGCGCGTTGGCGCTCGTCCCCGTCGAGGTGGTGCCGACGACGTTCGTGCCCGTCGTCTGCTTCACCGCGTTGACGGCCGCGTTAATCCTGGCGACCGAGACGCGGACGACTATCGAGTTGCCTATAACCTGGCCGGAGTCGGGCGCGCCGTCGCCGACCTGGTTGTTCGTCCCGTTCGGCAGGGTCTCGTAGTGGCCGTACTCGTAAACGACCTCGCCCGTCTCGGAGACGTTGGCCGAGACGAAGACCGTCACGCCGTCGAAGGCCGAGCTGACCGTCCACGCGTTGTTCTGGAGCCGCGCCGCCGCGTCGGCGAGCGTCAGCGTGTAGACGATCTGGTCGTTCTGCGCGTCGTAGGCGAAGTCCACGGCCTGTATGTCCTGCGCGCCCGTGCCGAAGTGGTCGCCCGCAGGGTCGATGACCTCGGGGCCGCCGCCGTCGGGAATCAGGTCGAAGGGGTGCGCGACCGGGGTCAGCCCCATCGCGGCGCGCACCGCGTTGTGCGCGTCTACGTAGCCGGCTCCGACCACGCGCTCGTCGAACGGCATCGGGTTGGCCGTCTGGCGCAGGATGGTCACGACCTCGTCGGGCGTCAGCAGCGGGTTGGCTTCGAGCATCAGCGCGACGACGCCCGAGACGTGCGGGCACGAGAACGAAGTCCCCTGCGAGGTCGTGTAGTAGGGAAGATAGGCCGGCGGGATGGTCGTCAAATCGTTCCCGACGACGGGCACCGTGCCGAGCGTGTTGGTGAGCCCCGCGCCGCGCAGCCGCGCGCTCTTGATGTCCACGCCGGGCCCTGTGATGTCCGGGCGGAGGTTCGGGGCGAGCGTCGTGTCGGCGGGCATCCCGGCCACGTCCACGCCCGTGCCGTTATCGACGCCGCGCGAGCTGAAGCCGGCCGGGCTCCCCAATCCCTGCTTCTCGCCGGCCGCGACCGAGATGACCCAGGGCATCGTCGAGTAGGGGTTGATGGAGGTCGGCGTGTCGCCGGCGTTGCCGGCCGCGAAGACGACGACGATGTTGCGGTCGTGGCAGGTGCGCGTGGCGACGTTGACGGGGTTGTTCGGGTCGAGGTCGTCGGCGTTGAGCGACCCGCCCCAGGAGTTGTTGACGACCCGGATGTTGTAGTTGAACTGGTTGACGAGCAGGTAGTCGTAAGCGCCGATGATGGCGACGAGCGGGAGGCCCAGCTCGTTGCCCGAGTTGACGCCGACGAGGTGCGCCCCGCGCGCGACGCCGCCGTAGAAGTTGCCCGACTGCTCGCCGCTGCCGGCGGCGACGCCCGCGCCGTGCGTGCCGTGGCCGGACTCCACGTCCGACATCGGCTGGTTCTCAAGGTAGATGGGCGGGACGAAGCCGGTGGAGTGGAGCAGGTCGCCGACCGAGACGCCGACGCCGACGACGAGCCCGCCGTCGCCCACCACCGTCTCCGAGAGCGGCTGGATGACGTTCTGCACGGTCTTCTTGCCGTAGGTCAAATCCTTGTGCGTCGCGTCGATGCCGGTGTCGATGTAGCCGATGCCGACGCCCTTGCCCGAGACGGGGAAGCCGGGGTTGTTCCGGTTGGCCTTCGTCACCTGCGTGTCGGCGGCCGTCTGCGGCACGCCGATGAAGGCGCGGCTGGCGTTGGTGAAGGTCTTGAGCAGGCGGTTGCCGTAGACCGAGACGACGCCGGGCTGGCGGCCGACGGCGGCCAACTGGACGGCGCTCAGGTCGGCGATGACCATCGGCAGCTCGCGCGTGGCGAAGCCCTTCGTGACGCCCGCGAGCTGGAGCCGCGAGAACTCGGCCGCGCCCGGCTTCTTCGCGTAGGTGATGACCACGGGCAGCGTCGCGCCGGGCGCGCGCGTGGCGAAGAAGCGCGCGAGCTGTGAGTCGATCTTCACGGACGCGGCCGCCGCCGTGCGGTCGCCGACCTGGATGCCGACGCGCGTCGGCACGTTCGACAGGGCGAGGGCCAGAACGGCCGCGGTGATGAATGCTTTTCTCAACGTCGTCGTCGTCATTAGCTTTCCCTCTCAAGTTCCGGCTGTGAGCCTTCGGGCCGCGAGGCTGGATGAATCTTCGGTCGCCGCACGGGGGTCACGCGTCTCTGCCAGGCGTGTGAGTCACGGGCCGCTTCCCCGCCCCGGCCTACCGGCCCGACTCCGGGCGGCCGCGGCGGGAAGCTTTCCGGCCGGCGCGAGCCCTGCCGTCAGCGTGTAGAAGATAGTCAAGAGGGATTGAGCGAAACTTGAGCGCGGAGAAAATTTTTCGGGCGGCGCGTGAGTTTTTTAGCGCCCTTATTTTTCAACGACTTAAGGGCGCTTGAGGAAAACTTGAGGCGGGCGGCGGGCGCGGCTTAAGCCGGCGGGAGGGCGGAAGGCAGCGGGAGGAAGAGGAACGGGTGAAGGATGAAGGGACGGCCGCGGAGCCGTCCCTTCATCCTTCACCCGTTCTTTTTCGTCTGCCGCCCGTAGACGGCCTCGGGGCGGAGGCGGTAGAGCGTGATGTGGCTGAGCCGCGTCCAGGGCCCGATCTTTGTGCGGTTGAGCGCGGGCGTGAGCGAGGGGTTTCGCTCGGAGACGATGAACATGGCGCGCTCAACGTCCTGCGTCTGGGTGAGCAGCTCGACGCGCCCCGTCAGCATCACGCTCCGCCAGTCGTCGGGGCCGGCCACCTCCTCGACCTGAAAGCAGATTTCGTGGTTGGCCGCGATGAACTCGGTCTTCGTCCCCTCGGTGGTGAAGAAGTAGAGGTCGGGCGCGTCGTATGCGTAAGACATCGGCACGACGTACGGGTGCCCGTCGCGCGCGCAGCCCAGGTGCCCGTACCACCCGCGCGTCAGGAGCGCATCCATCTCTTCCTTCGACATAGCTCCGACTTCTATCATCCGCTCGCCTCCTTAAGGGTGTCGGGAAAGTATAAGTCACAACCGATGAGAACAGAACCGCGGGTCATGAAGGGGCGCGGTTCTGTCGTTAATGCGAGGGCGTCGCCGCGGTCGCGGGCGGCGGGCCGGCCGGTTGCGGCGGGATGCCGCCGCGTAAAGATAGCTGGCCGAGCCGCGAGAAGTTGACCGACTCGCCGAGGATGCGCACCGCCTCCTGGTCGGCGTGGAAGCCCGTGGAGTTCTCGGCCTCGACGAAGTCGAGGTAGAACTGCGCGCGGCGCTGGAAGTCGCGCGCCTCCGCAAGCTCCCGGTCTGACTTGCCCTGCTCGCGCGCCGCCCTGATGTCGTTAATCAACTGGACGAGCGCGTCCATCGCGATGTTGCGCATGCGGAAGGTGCGCCCCTGGATGGTCTCGACCCTCTGGCGCAGCTCGTCCTCGGGCCACTTGTGGCAGGTCTGGCAGGCGTTGTTGATGTTCAGGAGCGGCGAGCGGACGTGGTGGTCGCTTATCTTCAGGCCGCCGACGCGCGTGTAGGGCATGTGGCAGTCAGCGCAGGCGACGCCCGAGCGCGCGTGCACGCCCTGGTTCCACATCTCGAACTCGGGGTGCTGCGCCTTCAGGGCCGGCGCGCCCGAGTCCGCGTGAACCCAGTCCTTATGCTGCACCTCGTCGTAGTAGGCCATGATCTGCTCGACCTTCAACCCCTTGAACCAGGGGTAGGTCAGGCGCTTCTCCGGCCCCTTAAAATAGTATTCGACGTGGCACTGGCCGCAGACGAAGGCGCGCATCTCCTGTCGGGTCGCCAGCTTGTTCACGTCGTAAGGCTCCTGTCGGTTCCCGCGCCGCCAGCGCTCGACGCTCTGCATGTTGGGGACGGGGTCGTCCGAGGCGGCGAGCGACTGGATGCCTTCGAGGAAGCCGGGGCGCGTGACGCGCAGCGCCATCGTGCGCGGGTCGTGACAGTCGATGCACGAGACAGGGTGTGAGACGAGCTTGCGCGCCTCGGCGTACGGCAGGCGGTTGACCTCGTCGAAGCCTTTCATCAGGTCGCCGCCGCCGGCCTTCTTGTACGGCAGGTAGACCGAGCCGTGGCAGTGGATGCACGCGCCGGGCTGCGGGGCGTACTGATGCCGCTCGGTCATCTCCTGGTCGGCTAGCATGTAGGCGTGGCCGCGCTCCTCGCGGAAGTCGCGCGAGAAGGCGTAGCCGGCCCACATCTGTTTGAGCCGCGGGTCTTCCTGCAAACGCGACTGCGCGACGACCGAGCGCGGGTCGGCCTCGGTCGGCGTGTGCGGCAGCGCCTCGCTCCCGCCGTAGCGCGTGCGAACCTGATCGACCGTGCGGCGGTAGCCGTCGTACTGCTGCGGGAAGTTCTTCCCCCACACCTCCGGGTCTTCCGTCTCGTCGGTCAGCTCGACGACGCGGTAGAAGGGGTTCTGCGCCTCCTGCTTGCGCGTCAGGATGTTGACCAAAAGCGCCACGCCCGCCACGGCCGCCAGCAGCGTGATGAGCGCCGTCAGCACGATCAGCTTCACGCCCCGCGCGCGGCGCGGCTCGCGCTTCCCGGCAGCAGGTGCTCTCCCTTCGTCAGCCATTTTTAGTAAGTGATGAGTGACGGGTGATAAGTGATAAGAGAAGGCAAGGCCCGTTTCTTCCTTCTTATCACCTGTCACCCGTCACTCATCACCTCCCCCTTTCAGTCTCAGTGCGTGTAGTGCCCGACGTTGCTGTGGCAGCGCGTGCAGGAGAGTTCGCCCGCGCGCGCGTGCGCGCCCTCGATGGCCTGCACGACGGGCTCGTGGCAGGAGCGGCACGCGCTCTCCGTGACCTTGTGGTTGAACTCGTTGATGCGTATCGGCTCGTGGAACCCGCCGACGGTGAAGTAGAACGAGTGCCAGAAGCCGTTGCGCGCCTTGGTGTAGTACTTCCCGACGAAGTCGGGCGGCGTGTGGCAGTCGTTGCAGGTCGCCACCGCGCGGTGCGAGGACTTGACCCAGCCGTCGAACTGCTCGCGCATGACGTGGCAGTTGGCGCAGGCACGCGGGTCGTTCGTCAGGTACGAGTACCCCTGCGCGTAGATGAAGGTGAAGCCGCCGATGCCGGCGATGACGCCGAAGGCGACGCCGATCATCACGTTCCGCACGGTCTGCCAGTGCATAACCCTCGCACGCGCGCGCCCCTCCGGCCGGCACGGCGCTCAAACGCGCCAACGCCGGCGCGTTATAAAGATGAAGAATCCGCAGGGGGAATTGAACTATAGCCGACGCGACGCGCGCGGCGGTTACAATTTTATGACAAAAAATATGCGCGGCGCGGCGGGGCGTTGACAACCACAACCCGACGGGTATAGCCTGCTGTCCTCTAGCAGCCCGCGAGTCGTCTCCCACCTCTCCCTTCGCTAATTTCGCAAGACCCGGCTCGCCGTCAACCACGCACAGGGCACTTCTCCCCGAGGTGGCCGCCATGAATTACGCCTCGCGTCACGAAGCCCGTCCCGAGCCGGAAGGCGGCTCCCTTACTTCCCACAGAGACCGCGGCCGAGCTGACGTGCGTTTCGGCCCCTGCGTCTCCCCTCCCGCAAACTCCCTACCGGCCTCACGGCCATCACCTTTTCAGCAACACAGGAAAGGATTCAGACGATGAAGACTTATACATCCATCCGTCCCGCGCGCCTGCGCGGGCGCAAGGTTGCGGCCCGCGCGCTCGCGCTGCTGCTGATTCTGGTCGGCGCGGCCGCTTCCGCGCGCGCGACGACCTACGACGTGCCTCCGGGCGCCAGCATCCAACCCTACATCGACGCGGCGCAGTACGGCGACACCATCCAACTCCAGGCCGGGGCGACCTACGTCGGCCCCGTCACGCTCACCTACAAGACCCACGCCGACCCGTACCGCACGGACTACATCACGATCGTCACCGCCGGCGCGTACGCCAACTTCCCGAGGGGCGTGCGCGTCTCGCCGGCGAACGCCGGGGCGATGGCCAAGATCGTCTCGCCCGGCTCGGGGCTGCCCGCCATCAGGACGGAGCCGCGGGCGCACCACTACCGCCTCGTGGGGCTCGAAGTCACGCTCCAGAACGAGCAGGCTTTCGTCTACAACCTCATCAACCTCGGCAGCTTCGGCGCGGAGCAGGACACGCTTGAGGAGGTGCCGCACCACCTGGAGATAGACCGCTGCTACATCCACGGACTGCCGGGCGTCTACCTCAAGCGCGGCATCGAGCTCAACAGCCGCCTGACCGACATCATGAACAGCTACATCTCCGAGTGCCACGCCGTCGGGCAGGACGCGCAGGCCATCCTCGGCTGGAACGGCCCCGGCCCGTTCACCATCGCCAACAACTACCTTGAGGGCTCGGGCGAGAACGTCATGTTCGGGGGCGCGGTCGCCTCGATACCGGGGCTCGTCCCCTCCGACATCCAGTTGCGCAACAATCACTTCTTCAAGCCCCTCTCGTGGCGCGTGGGCGAACCTAATTACGCCGGGCACGAGTGGGGCATCAAGAACCTTTTCGAGCTGAAGAACGGGCGCGTCGTCGTCGTCGAGGGCAACCTCTTCGAGAACTCCTGGACGCACGCGCAGGTCGGCTACGCCATCCTCTTCACGCCCCGGAGCGAGGGGGGCGCGATGCCCTGGGCCACGGTCGAGGACGTGCAGTTCTCCAACAACATCGTGCGCCACGCCGCCTTCGGAATCCAGATGCTCGGCAACGACGGCGGTACGAGCCAGCGTGTGCGGCGCGTCGCGGTCAGGAACAACATCTTCGACGACATCAACGGCCCGCGCTGGTGCGGCCCGACCTGCTCGGCCGGCAAGCTGCTCGTGACGGTGGACGGAACCGACGCCGTCACCTTCGACCACAACACCGTCTTCCAGACCGGCAACATCATCTCCGCCGACGGGGAGCCGCACACCAACTTCGTCTTCACGAACAACGTCACCCCGCACAACGAGTACGGCATCCACGGCAGCGGCCGCTCGCCGGGCAACGACTCGATAGGCTTCTTCTTCCCCGGCGCGGTCATCCGGCGCAACGTCATACCCGGCGCGCCCTACTGGCTGTACCCGGCCGACAACTTCTACCCGGCGACGCTCGACGACGTGGGCTTCGTCAACCGTACGGGCGGCGACTACCACGGCTACAGGCTCGCCGCCGGGAGCCCCTACAAGTCCGCCGGGACGGACGGCAGGGACCCAGGGGTCGACGTGGACGCGCTCGACCGGGAGCTTAACGGCAACCCCATCGACAACCAGCGCTTCTTCGTCTACCGGCATTACGTAGATGTGCTCCGCCGCGCGCCCGAGCAGTCCGGCTGGGACGCGTGGACGAACTTCATCAACGGCTGCCCGCTCGACGCGAACTACAACCAGTGCATCTACGACCGGCGGCTCGAGACCGCCCAGGGGTTCTTCGACTCGTCGGAGGCGAGGAACAACAACCCGCGCCTGGCAAACCCGGGCGGTTTTGGCACGCCGCAGCGGCACGCCTAC
>DASWNR010000121.1:0-5093 GCA_036399155.1 Pyrinomonadaceae bacterium | reverse complement strand
CCGGCCTTTTCGTTTCACCCTACGCGCAACACCTCGGGGGCGGCCCGAGAACCTTTATGATTGCGGCCGCGGCTGAATCAGTTAACCGCCGTCGCCGTCGTCTTTAAACTGCCCTGGTGTGTGAGCGGCCTTGAGGTGTCGATGGGCGAGCCCCCGGAGGGACGTGCGGAATGTCCGTCCGGGGGCTCGCGTCGTCTGTCGCCCGCGCGCGGGCCGGCGGCCTAGGCGTAGTAGACCTTGGCGTTGACCTTCGCGTAGTAGCCGGCGTACCCCTTCGCGTCGTACTTCGCGTCGTACTTCGCGTTGTACTTGGAGCCGTACCTGGCGTAGTAGGCGGGCTTGTAGTTCTCGCCCGTCTTCTTGACCCCGGAGAGGGTGTCGTAGTCGTCGCCCTTGACGTCGCGTCCGGCCGAGTCCGCCGACGCCTTTCCGGCCTTGTACTCGGGCGCGTAGGCGCCGTCCTTCGTGACCTTGACCGACTTCGCGATCTTTTCGCCCTCGGCGGTCTTGACGCCCTTCTTGACGTCGAAGCCGTACGCGAGCTTGACCGTCTCGACGGGGGCGGAGGCGTCGAGGTAGACGTCTTTGTCGGCGCCGCCCGCGAGATCGTTCGTGTAGGCCGAGACCTGCGTCGCGGTCAGCATGAGGGCCGCCGCCAGGAAAGCCCTCCGGATGAAAGTTGTGTGTGCCATTGTCGTAGTCCGTCCTTTCGTGAGTTGCTTCGCCCGTGCGGCCGGCCTTACTCCCGGCCGTTTCGTCCAGTGCCCTGCCGCCGCCTAGCCCTTCCGCGGGTGGTCGTGGCCGCCGTGGTCGCCGTGGTCGCCGTCGGTGCGGGCGGCGTCCGCGCCCGCGGCCTCTTTATCTTCGTAGTGCTTGTCGCCCTTCTTGGCGTCCTCGCCGTGTCGCTCTACGTGAGCCCCGGCCTCTTTCTTCTGCGCGTAGTGTTTGCTCATGTTTGACTCCCCTTCGTTAAGCTACTGAATTGTGCAGCGCCTTCGTAGCGCGTTCACATGTAATGACGACGAAAAAAAGTAGAAGAAAATTATTTTTTATCGTGGCGTTATTGTCGTCTACAATAATGGACGTGACGACACGTCAGCCCTCGCAAGGTTAAGCCCCTACAGCAGACATAATTCATTCCCCGGATTTTTAGACCGGCATAGTCTCAAGTCTTGCGTTTTGGGGGTAAGGCTTATGAAGGGCGATGGAGAATCAGGCGACGGCACACACGGTTGCTGGGACGCGGTCATCGAGAAGGATTACGGGCGCTGGCTGAAGCTGGCGTGCAGGCTGACACGCGGAAACGTGGAGCGCGCGGAGGACATCGTCCACGACGCGATTTGTAAGGTGCTCACGGGCGAGTACCCGCTTCGCGTAGAGCAGGCGGCGTCGGCTTACATGCGCCAGGCAGTGAGGAGCGCCTTCTACGACGAGAAGAAACAATTCTCCATCCAGATTCAGAACAAAGACGACGCCGGCGGCGGGGACGAGCCGAGCGAAGTAGAGGCCGGTGAGCCGGACAAGAAAGAGGACGGCAAGAAGAAGGAGAAGGAGTACCGCAGTCGCTTCCTCAGCTACGACGACGAGCAGAACGAGTCCCTCCGCGCGGGACTCGGCGACGCGGAGGCGGTTGGGAAGATGCAAAGCCCGCTGGAGGAAGACGAGTACATGCGGCTCTTCCGTAACATCGCCGGGCGGCTTACCAAGCGTGAACAGGTACTGTTCAAGCTGCACTACCTTGAGCGCATGACCCCCGTAGAGATTGCCAGGAAGCTGGGCGAAAAGACGGACTTGACCTCCTACGACATCAAGGCGTTAAAGTCGAAGGTGAAAGGGCGCGTGCTCAGTTACGCGCGCAGCCGCGCGTGCGGTAAGAGGTAAGAAGGAGACCCGCCGCCGGCGGGCTCTTTCTATTTCCCTCTCTCCGGGGTACGGAGAGGCCGAGCTCGTTTATCCCGGATGGTGTTCAAGGTGGCCGATGAACGGTAGATGGTACAGCAACGAGGGGGCGCGCCACGACGCCCCCGCTTCCGCCGGCCGGGCGGGCGCTCCTTTCGCCCGTCAGTCTTCGACCGCGCGGCGCACTTCAGGGGGTGCACGCTCTTCGCACTCTCTCCACTTACATCATACCCACGCTCGCCTCAGCTAGGCACGGGTTTGCGCAGACCGCGAACGCGCTCCCGAACCCCGGCTGAGGCAAAACCCTGGTTCAGCCGCCGGACGGCTGTGTGGCACGACCGTACGTACGCAGAAAGCAGGTGAGGTATGGCGGAGCAGGATTTTTTGGACGTGTTGGCGGAGATGATGTTCGCGGGGGACTCGGAGCTGGCGCAGCGCCTCGCCGAGCAGGACGAGATTCTGAGACAGCTCCCGTGCCGGGACGAAAGCGTCGGCCGCCTGGTGATGGAGTACGACCTCGAACACCTGTACGCCGCGCTCGGGCTCGGCGACGAGGACTTCGCCGCGCGCTTCCCCGAGATGCGGCACCTCGCGCGCGGCGAGCGCGAGCGGCTGGCGCTGACCATCCGGAATCACGTGCCAAGGTGCCCGCGTTGCGCGCGCAAAGAGGGCTTCGAGCTGGAGTGGTCTGGAAGTATCAATCGGGCCTGCCGCGAGAACGGCGAGTCGCTGCGCAGGCTGCTGCGCGAGGAGTCCCGCGCCGAGGCCGAGGCCGCGAAGGAGGGGGAGGGCTACGGCGACTCCGCGCTCGGGCCCTCGACGACGGGTTGAGCGGTCGAGGGGCTAACTGCCTCTCGGCGCGGCTCTCACTCCGGCGCGGTTCGCGCCTGCGCGGGCGGGAGGCCGAGGATGTCCGCGTACGCCGTCTTGAGCTTGGGCGTCAGTACCTGGATGAGGCCGAGGAGGAGCAGGAGGAGGAGCGCCAGCCGTAGGAAGAAGATTTCGGCACGGTGAAAGCCGTCGTCGCCGTTCATGATGTTTACCCTCCGTCAGTGTTGATATTTATATAGACGGAGGGCGCGAGGCGAAAAAAATATTAAGTCGGCGCGCGGCGCGCGCCGGCGCGTCCTTAACCCTTCCCGGTCTGGCCGTGCGGCGCGTCCACCGGCTTCGACTCGGGCGAGCCCTTCTGGCGGAGCCAGATGGTGAGTAGAACCATGAGGCCGACCGAGAGGAACTCGCTCTGCCAGTTCTGGAGCGACTCGAACCAGAAGCGCGAGGTCGCCATGTAGCCGAGCGTCGTGACGCGCTCGGCCGAGCCGTGTTCGGCCTGATCCTGGTTGTACTCGCCCGCGCCGCCCGCGGCGTGGAGCACGAAGCTGCCGAGGAAGAGCAGGAGGAAGGTGAGGCTCAGAGAGTTCTGGTAGAGCTTGAGGACGAGCCCGCCCTTGCGGACGGGCCAGGGCGCGTCCGGTTTGTGCTTCGACTGGCTCGGGTCGCGGTCAACCTCCTCCTCCTCGTCGAGCTTCTTCGACTCGGCCGAGCCCTTCTGGTAGAGGCAGGCCGTCAGCACGATGAAGAGGAACATCTGAAGGAACTCCGACTCCCAGTTCTCCATCGTCGCCTCGACGAAGTGCGAGCTGCGCACGTACTCGGAGTAAGTGACCTCCGGTTGCCCGTGCTCCTTCTGGTCGTTGTTGTACTCGCGGTGCCCGACGACGCTCTGGCCGCCGATGAGCGTGACTAAGAAGAGCCCGAGCCAGACGATGGAGAGCCCGTTCTCGCGCAGGAAACGGCGCATCCGATTTGTCCCCTGTTCAAGGAGTGGCAGAACCTGGAAATTTTAGCGCGGGCCGCCGCTCAGCGTCCCGAGGGGCGCGTGACCCCGACCGTCAGACCCGCGAAGAGCCCGACGCGCGGGGCCTCCGGGTTGAGCCCGAGGCGCGCCCCGGCGTCGAAGACGACGCGCCGTCCCGCGCCGTAGCGCAGCGCGCCGAGCGCGAACAGGCCGCGCGGCTGAACGTCGTCGTGGCTCTGCCCCGAAAGCTCGGCCTCGAAGCCGAAGTGGTTCTTGAAGTCGCGCGTGACGGAGACCGCGCCCTGCCCGCCGTGCTCCCGGCCGGGCTCGCCCTCGCGGCCGACGGAGAGGTATGCGACGTTGAAGTCCACGTCCGTCTCGCCGACCTTCTTGCTCAGGAGTCCGACGAGCTTGTGGTCGAAGCGCCCGGTGCCGAGCCCCTTCGACTCGTCGGCCGTCGGGAGCTTGACGAAGTACGCGAAGGCGAGCGCCGGGCGCCCTTCGTCCTCTTCGAGCGCCACGACCTGGAACCCGACGCGCGTGTCGCCGAAGTCCGTCTCGCGCACGCGCGTCTGCGCGTCTGTCTCAGACCTGACGGCGTCGAAATCCAGTTGGAGCAGCAGGCGTTTGGCGGCGGAGTAGCGGAGCGTGACCGGAACGGCGTGCGCCGCGCGCACGTCGCGCGCGCGGAAGTTCGAGCCGTAGCCGAATTCGAGTTGCAGGACTCCCGGCTCGGGTATCTCCGCCGGATTGGCGACGCCGGGGCGACTCGGCTTGACCTCACTCTCCTCTTCCTTCGGCTGCTGCTGCGGCGGCGGCTGCCGTCGAGTCACGGACGAGAGAAGGCTGCCGGCGAACGGCGACGCCTGCCGCGCCGGCGCGTCCGCCCCGAGGGCCGCGAGAAGCGCCGCCAGACAGGCCGAGCGGCGGAGCGTGCGTCGAAGCGTCCGGTTCAAACGGCTGGCGGCTTTCATCTAAAACCCTCCCGGCCGGCAAGTTTCGTACTCCGTCTGACAAACCCCACGAATATACAACCCGCCCCCACGCCCTACAGTACGTCCCCATACAAACCGCATCCGGCGTGGTAAAATCAGCACCCGCACGTCCACTTTAGACTCTTCCTCAACTTCGAGCCGGATACTCTGAAGATGCCCCGACTCATCGCGCGAAGGAGATTAGTATAGTGACCAAAAAATCCTCAAAGCAATCCGCCACGAAGAACCCTGCAAGCAAAGCGGCGAAGCGAAGCGCCGCCGGCAAAGCTTCCGTCGTCAAAGGCCGCAAGTTTGAGGACGATGTCGCCGAGCTGTATCGGCTCCAAGGCGCGGAGGTGGTGAAGAATATAGAAATCTGTAACAAGAAAGTTGACATACTTGCCACCTTCTCCTACCCGGTA
>DASWNR010000120.1:0-1609 GCA_036399155.1 Pyrinomonadaceae bacterium | reverse complement strand
TTCCCTTACTTGAGGTGCGCGTGTGCCGTGGCCCGACCGCGTCGCGCGGGCCGTGTTTCTCCCCGGCGTCGAAGACTCAACGGCGGACGTTCGCGCCGCCGTCCGGCCTCAACCATCAGAAAAGACCCTTGGAGGGATTATGAGAAAAAGTCTCCTACTGTTAGCCGCATTAGCCCTGTCTCTCACCGCGCTGCTCTCCGCCAACACCCCGAACACGCGTTCCTCCGCCAGCCCCGCGCGCAAGAACGACAAGCTCCACAAGAAGGGCGCGAAGGCCATCCCCGGCCACTACATCGTCGTCCTCCAGGACTATGCGGCCGGCGAGCCCGGCGAGTTCTCACAGGCCGGCCAGTTGACCGACGTGCTCGTCTCGGCCTACGGCGGCAAGGTCAACAGGCATTTCAACAAGGCGATCAACGGCTACGCCGCCGAGATGACCGAGGACGAGGCGCTCGCCCTGAGCCAAGACCCGCGCGTCAGCTTCGTCGAGGAAGACCAGATCGTCAGCATCAACGCCACGCAGAGCGGCGCGACCTGGGGTCTCGACCGCATCGACCAGCGCAACCGCCCCCTGAGCGGCACCTACACCTACAACTGGACGGGCTCGGGCGTCCGCGCCTACATCATCGACACCGGCATCCGCACCTCACACTCGCAGTTCGGCGGCCGCGCCTCGGTCGGCTACGACGCCATCGGCGACGGCCGCAACGGCCAGGATTGCAACGGCCACGGCACGCACGTCGCCGGCACGGTCGGCGGCTCGACCTACGGCGTCGCCAAGAGCGTCTCGCTGCGCGCCGTGCGCGTGCTCAACTGTCAGGGCTCGGGTACGAACTCGGGCGTCATCGCGGGCGTGGACTGGGTTCGCGCTAACCGCCAACTGCCGGCGGTCGCCAACATGAGCCTCGGCGGCGGCGCGTCGTCGGCGCTCGACACGGCGGTCAACAACGCGATTAACGCGGGCGTGACCTTCGTCGTCGCCGCCGGCAACAGCAACGCCAACGCGTGCAACTACTCGCCCGCGCGCGCCGCGGCGGCCATCACCGTCGGCTCGACCACCTCGACCGACGCGCGCTCGTCCTTCTCCAACTACGGCAGTTGCGTGGACATCTTCGCGCCCGGCTCCTCGATCACCTCGGCGTGGTCTACGTCCGACACGGCGACGAACACTATCAGCGGCACCTCGATGGCGTCGCCGCACGTCGCGGGCGCGGCCGCGCTCTACCTGCAAGCCAACCCGGGCGCGTCGAACGCGACCGTCCGCAACGCGCTCGTCAACAACGCGACGACGAACGTCATCAGCGGCGCGGGCACGGGCTCGCCCAACCGGCTGCTCTACACGCTCTTCTTCTAGGGGGAGGCGCCCTTCGGGCAACTCCGGCGGGCGCACTCTCCCCGCCGCCCGCCGGAGGAAGCCGGCGCGGACGCACGTGTGCGTCCGCGCCGGCTTTTTTTGCGCCGCGCCCCGCCTGACGTAGAATGTCGCGTAGAATGTCGCCAGACAGTTCAGACCGATTCGCGGAGTGAGGTGCGCGGGATGTCAACTCAGTGGGAAGGGCGGGCGCTCATCGTCGTGGACGTGCAGAACGACTTCTGCCCCGGCGGCGCG
>DASWNR010000119.1:0-13582 GCA_036399155.1 Pyrinomonadaceae bacterium | reverse complement strand
ATCAGGCATCACGCGAGGAGTTCAGAAAGCTTGTGCTAAGACGCCGCGCAGAAGCCGCGGCTGACGCGCCGCGGCACAGTCTCTATCGTTGGGACGCCTGACACCTCTCGCCCTCACATCGGTAGTGCTCCCGCAGTACTGGCATGCGCCCCTCTCTCGCATGCTGCGCAGGTCGAGCACGCCGCGGGCGGCAAACCTCACAGCCGCCTCCCGGCCGCGGCCAGCCTCGCGTCCGCGGCTCACGCGAGAACAGACAGACAGCTTTCCCCTATGGACGCGGCTGTCTGTCTGTTCTCTTTTCTATTCCCTGTTGGCGAGGACAGCACAATGCGTGACGACAATTCAAACTGGATAGTGTCAATGGAGATGCCTCAATTTGTCCGAAGGGGCAATACGCCGCTAGAGTTGACGGCACTTGTGCGAGGTGCCGGGCGCTCAGATGTGCCGGGGCAAAGTGTGGAGTTGTTTTGGTCTGCGCCACGGATAAACGGGGCGACTTACACCCCGGGCGTGTGGATTATCTCGCCGTACTGTAGCTGGTATCAACCGTGGGGAGCCAGCGAGGGGTGGACAGTGCAAGGCGGGCAAAGCACCAGCCTTTGCCTACTCGCGCCCGGCGTCGTCCACGAGATACTCGTGTCGAATGAAGACGTACCACGCGCTTTGTCAAACGTCGCAATTGTGCAAGTACCTTATAATCCGGTCTCCCCGCTAGTCTATGCCTACTGCAACCATAACGACCCGGTTGGGCGCGTGCGTTGGGGCATAAGAAACGGAACGGGCATCACGCCGATTTCGACTACGGTTGTTAGGTTCAACCCTGACGACACGATGACGACGTACAACCCGGCGACCACCTCTTACGCCGACGACCACGTAGTAGGAAAGACGTATTTCTACGGGGCATATCACAACATATCGGCGGTGGACTACACCAACTTCGGTAACGTAGCGAGGATGGTAGTGCAGCCGGGCGCGAACGCGAATGACCCGACGAGTCTGCGCATCACAGGGACGACCAACGGGCGCACAGCCTTTGGCTGGAACCTTAACGCCGCGGTCGGCTCGGTTAGCTTCGATTATCGAACGAAGGGCGCGGCGTCGTGGACGACCGTGCCTCTCGCGTCAGGCACCAACACCTATGCGCTCAATAATCTGTCCGCGCAGGTAGAGTGTGAGGCGCGGGTGCGTGTCTCCGACGCAGGCACTAACCCTACCAGCACTGTTACGTTTTACGGCAACGGCGTGCAACCCGGTCAACACTTCGGTTAAGGAAGGAAACGAAAAATGATTACAGCTACATTTACAGTGGAAACAACCCCGCTTGAGCGGCTCGCTCTTGAGCGAGCCGCCGCGCTTGTGGGTGCGCCCTCAGTCGAACAGCTTCTTCTCGCTTACGTGCGGATTAATCTCGACGCGGCAGTGGCGGATTATATGCAGGCGACGATACCTTCCGCCCAAATCGAAGCAATGCGCGGAACGCCAGTCAACCGGATATCGGCGGCAGGCGACGCGGCCGGAGGTGATTAAAGTTTGGACTACTCGCCCGGCAACCTCTTCCCCGGTTCCGACCCTACCCTACACACCTCACACACAACAGACAGACAGCCGTCTCCTAAAGGGTCGGCTGTCTGTCTGTTGTGAATCTGTCTACGCCACTGCCCTTGCACCCCTACGCGGCGAGCGCTCGCACCGCGTGAGGAAGTCTTCTATGTGCTTCGGCGAGATGCGCACCCTTGAACCGAGCCGCAGCCAAAAAGTGGGGCGTATGAGAGAGGGTTCACGCCCCAAAAATTGATTGTAGGGCGACCTCGCGCAAGCCAGAGGCTATTCCGAGTCACGCCCTGCGAATCATCGCCTTACGTCCCATCACCCCGGCCTTCCCACCTCCGTACTCTTCCTCCATAGCATTAACCTTTTCGGCCGCGTAGAACAGCTTGCCGGGCTTGCACCGCAGTATGTGACACAGGCGCGATAGCTGGTCGAAGTTGACGCCCTTCGTACGGCCGTGCCACAAGTCACTCGCCGCTTCCTTACTACCGCCTAATCTCTGCCACAGGTGATACGCCTTCTTCATTCCCCGCGCGTCGGCAAACGGTCGCACGTAAAGCACGTACCGCTTCATGTCCTCGAATCCTTCTTCGGTCTTTCTCGGCATCGCCATGCGGCGGAAATTATCACAAGGCACCAACAGATACCACGGCTACCGCCCCCTGCCCGCGCTGACGAGGACTCGAAACGAACAGACAGACAGTTAACCCTTAAGGAGAAGGCTGTCTGTCTGAGTCAGTTACTTCAACCGGGCGAGCGGTGATGTCCTCGCGTGCGTTTCCTGTAAAGCTACCCCCTCGACCTCAACATACTTTTCCGTCGTCTCAAGGCGGACGTGCCCGAGCACGGCCTTCAAATAAAGCAGGTTGCCGCCGTGGCGCAGGTAGCTCTTGGCAAAGGTGCGGCGCAGGGCGTGGAAACCGATGGGCATGATGCCGAGCCGCTTTTGTAGGTTCGTGAAGTCGCGGTAACTGTTTTGATAATCGAATTTCGCCCCGTTCCGCGCGGGAAAGACTAGCGCATGGTCATGCGTCTTCAAGTATCGCACGAGCACACGTCGCAGTTCGATGGACATGGGAACAATGCGCTCTTTGCTCCCCTTCCCCTTCACCTTAATTGTTAGACTCTCAAAGTTGACGTTCTCTCTGGTCAGGCTCAGGAACTCGTCAACTCGCGCCCCGGTGTCGATGAGTGCGAGCGTTAGGGCGTGAGCACGGCGCTCGCCGAAGGACTGCGGCTTGTAGTCGAGTAGCCGCCGCAATTCATCTTCGGTGAAGGCGCGGCCGACCTTCTGCTCTTGCTTGAGGCGCCTGCACCGCAGGTGCGTGGGAGTTAGTTCCTGTTCGTGAAGCCAGTCTAGGAACGAATTAAAGCCGCGGATGTAGCTATTGAGGCACCCCGCGGACATGCCCGCCCGCCTCGCTTCAACCACGAACGAGTTAATGCTATCCTGTGTGACTTCCTCGCCCGCCACAAAGCGCCTGTAGGTTTTGAACGCGGCGCGGTAGTGCTTGACGGTGCGCGGCGAGCGATTGTCGAGGTACTGTTTTTCGCGGATGAAGCTCTCGAACATTTGCTCAAGTGTCATCTTTTCTCCGTCATATCGTCATTTGACGACGTTAAGCGGGGTCGGATGCGGCATTGTTGCCCGTAAGCTGTTGTAGATAAATGGTGATATATCTTTCAGGCGAGGTCGAAGAGGATTCGCGGCTCGACGAGATGACCCCGCGGCAGATCGTCGCGCAGCTCGACAAGCACGTCGTGGGACAGCACGCGGCCAAGCGCGCCGTCGCCATCGCGCTCCGCAACCGCGTCCGACGCCAGAAGCTCCCGCCCGAGATGGCCGCCGACGTGATGCCAAAAAACATCATCATGATCGGCTCGACCGGCGTCGGCAAGACCGAGATCGCGCGCCGCCTCGCGCGCATGTCCAACTCGCCCTTCCTCAAGGTCGAGGCGTCGAAGTTCACGGAGGTCGGCTACGTCGGCCGCGACGTGGAGAGCATGATCCGCGACCTCTGCGAGATAGCCGTGGACATGGTGCGCGAGGAGAAGATCGAAGAGGTCGCCGAAAAGGCCGAGAATAGCGCGGAGGAGCGCATACTCGACCTGCTCCTCCCGCCGCGCGCCTCCTCCGGCTTCTACGACTTCGACTCCGCCGACGACTCGCCCGACTCTTCGACGAGCCCCGCCGCCCCCCCCGACCGCGACGAACAGTTCCAGAAGACACGCGAGAAGCTGCGCGCGCAACTGCGCGACGGCAAGCTCGACAGCCGGCTCGTCGAGATGGAGGTGCGCGAGAAGAGCTTCCCGACCATCGAAGTCGCCGGGCCCCAGGGCGTCGAGGAGATGGGCATCAACATGAAGGACATGCTCGGCAACCTCTTCCAGGGGCGCACAAAGCGCCAGCGCATGCGCGTGGACGAGGCCATGGAGTACCTCATACAGGAGGAGGAGGAGCGGCTCGTCGACATGGACGCCGTCGCCCGCGCCGCGCTCGAGCGCGTCGAGTCCTCCGCCATCATCTTCCTCGACGAGCTGGACAAGATCGCCGGCCGCGAGTCCGGCGGCCACGGCCCCGACGTCTCGCGCGAGGGCGTCCAGCGCGACCTCCTGCCCATCGTCGAGGGCACGACCGTCAACACGCGCTACGGGATGGTGCGCACCGACCACGTCCTCTTCATCGCGGCCGGCGCCTTCCACGTCTCGAAGCCCTCCGACCTCATCCCGGAGCTACAGGGGCGCTTCCCCATCCGCGTCGAGCTCGACTCGCTCACGCTCGACGACTTCAAGCGCATCCTGACCGAGCCCAAGAACTCGCTCGTCAAGCAGTACAAGGCGCTGCTCGAAACCGAAGGCATCGAGCTGGACTTCACGGAGGACGCCGTAGACGCCGTCGCGCGCTTCGCCGTCCGCGTCAACGAGCAGACCGAGAACATCGGCGCGCGCCGCCTGCACACGATCATGGAGAAGGTGCTCGACGAAATCAGCTTCGAGGGGCCCGACCTCGAACCCAAGCGGCAGCTCATCGACGCGGAGTACGTCAGCCGCACCATCTCCGACATCGTCAAAGACCAGGACCTCAGCCGCTACGTCCTCTGATGAAGGCTCCGGTGAAGGTGAAGCTCAAAAGGCAAAGCTCGAAAGGCGAAGGTGTGGGCGCGCGCGCCGCGCGTGGCTTCTCATTTCTGATTTTCGCCTGCTGCCTTTTGAGCTTCGCCTTCCTCTCCGCAGCCTGCGGGAAACGTCACCCGCCGCTCCCGCCCGTCGAGCGAGTCCCGCAGCGCACCGAGCTTCTGTCGGGCGTACAGCGCGGCAACCGTGTCATCCTGAGCTGGCCCGCCCCGCGCCGCAACGCCTCGGACGAGAGCGTCCAGAGCATACGCCGCGTTGACGTGTACCGCCTCGCGGAGGCCGTGGGCGACCCGCTGCCGCTGACCGAGGAGGAGTTCTCGGCGCGCGCCACGCTCGTCGGCTCGGTCGGCGAAGAGCAGATCACGCGCGCCGCCGACGCGCTCGAATACACGGACGAGCTTTCCCTGAGCGAGCCCGTGCGCCTGCGCTACGCCGTACGCTACGTGAACGCCGCGGGCCAGCGCGCGTCCTTCTCGAACTTCCTCCTGATCGAGCCGGCCGCGAGCGTCAGCCTGCCCCCGGTCGTCGCGCCCAGCCCCGAAGTCCTGGAGAACGCCATCACCGTCCGCTGGGACGCGCCCGACGCGAACGTGGACGGCACGCGCCCCGCGAACCTCCTCGGCTACAACGTCTACCGCTCGTCGGGCTCGCAGAACGAGCCGGCGCAGACGCCGCTCAACACTCGACCCGTCAGCGCCAACAGCTTCGCCGACCAGGCTTTCAAATTCGGCGAGGAGTACGTCTACGTCGTCCGCGCCGTCTCGCTCGGCACCGGCGGCGAGCCGGTCGAGAGCCTCAACTCGAACGCCGTCACCGCCAGGCCCGCCGACGTTTTCCCGCCCGCGCCCCCGACGGGGCTGACGGCCGCCGCGTCGCCTTCGCCCCTGCGCATCTCCGTCTTCTTCGCCGCCAACCAGGAGCGCGACGTGGTCGGCTACGACCTCTTCCGCTCCAACGACCCCGACCTGCCCAAAGGCAGTTGGACGAAGCTCAACCGCGAGCCCCTCCAGCGCACGACTTTTCAGGACGAGGCCGTCCGTTCGGGTCAGAAATACTTCTACTACGTCGTGGCCATAGACGCCGCCGGCAACGTCTCCCGGCCGTCCGAAGTCCAGTCGGAGACCGCCCCTTAAGCCGTAGTCGTTGGAAAGGCGAGGCTGACTTTATGAAGATTTGCCGCTTCAAAGACCCGGAAACGCAGCGCCCTAGTTACGGCATGATCGTGGATGGGGAGGTCTTTACGCTCCGCGGCGACCTCTCCGACGGCGACCTCTCGCTCGAAGGCGTCGAGCCTTCGATACGGCTCGCGGAGGCTCAAATGCTCCCGCCCGTGACGCCTTCGAAGATCGTCTGCGTCGGCCGTAACTACCGCGAGCACGCCGCGGAGCTCGGCAACCCCATGCCGACCGAGCCGCTCCTCTTCCTCAAGGCTCCCTCGGCCGTCGTCGGCGACGGCGACGCGATAGAGCTCCCCGAGGTCTCCGAGAGAGTCGAGCACGAGGGCGAGCTCGGCCTCGTCATAGGGCGGCGCTGCCGCCGCCTCCCGGACGCGGAAGACCCGCTCGCGTACGTCCTCGGCTACACCTGCGTCAACGACGTGACGGCGCGCGACCTACAGCGCAGGGACGTGCAGTTCACGCGCGGCAAGTCCTTCGACACCTTCTGCCCCGTCGGCCCCTTCGTCGTCACGGGTCTTGACCCCGCAGACCTCTCCGTCGAGACGCGCGTCAACGGCGAGGTGCGGCAGAGCGGGCGCACGGGCGCGATGGCCTTCCCCGTCCCCTTCCTCCTGCGCTACATCTCGCACGCCATGACTTTAGAGCCCGGCGATGTCATCGCGACGGGGACGCCCGCGGGCGTCGGGCCGCTCCGCGACGGCGACACGGTCGAGGTCGAAGTCGAAGGCGTCGGCGTCCTGCGTAACCGCGTCCGCAAAATCTCGACTTAAGCCATCGACACCGAGGCGGGGCGCCTTCGGGCGCGGGGGGCGCGCGCGTCTTGTCGGAAATCTTCGTACACTCCTGCAAACAAGACGGCCGCGTTCACCGGCGGTGGCCCGCGCGCGTCGTCGGGCGGGAGGGCCCGCTCATCGTCCTCGACGCCTCCTTCGCCGAAGAGGTGCGCCACCCGCTCATCGGAACCATAGAGGCCGGCACGCACAGCACCGAATACTTCTGGACAGACCGCTGGTACAGCGTCTTCCGCTTCCAGACGCCCGCCGGCCGCCTGCTCAGGTTCTACTGCAACATCAACACGCCCGCGCGCCTCTCGGACGGCGTCCTCTCGTTCGTAGACCTCGACGTTGACGTGCTGGTCGAGCCCGACCTCTCCTACGCCGTGCTCGACGAGGACGAGTTCGAGCTTCACGCGGAACTTTACGCTTACCCACAGTCTTACAGGGAGAACGTGAGGGGCGCGCTCGACGAGCTTTTGCGGCTGGTTGACGCGCGTCGGTTCCCGTTCGACATCAACTGACCGCCTTCAAGTAATGTAAAACCTGATGCCGGCACGCTCGCGTAAAGGCTGAGGGGTCGGCGCGCCGACTCTTTAACACACACCTTTGAAGTGTTTTGTCAGACGCACGAAAGCCCGCACGCGTGTACAAAAACGCCCGCATCGTTCATAATTCCCCGCCGAGCCACCACAGCCCAAACACCACAGCCTATGAAACCCGAACCGGTTGAAGAAACACACGAGTCGAAGCTCGAACAGCTCGCCCGTAGGAAACGTCTGGCCCTTGAGGGCGGCGGCCGCGCGCGCGTCGAGCGCCAGCACGAGTCCGGCAAGTGGACTGCGCGCGAGCGCGTCGAGTTCTTTCTCGACGAGGGCACCTTCGAGGAGTTCGACCAGCTCGTCGTCCACCGCTCGCGCGACTTCGGGCTCGAACGCCAGCTCTACCCCGGCGACGGCGTCGTCACGGGCCACGGCCTCGTCGACGGCCGCCGCGTCTTCGTCTTCGCGCAGGACTTCACGGTCTTCGGCGGCTCGCTCTCCGAGACTCACGCCGAGAAGATTTGCAAGGTCATGGACACCGCGATGCGCGTCGGCGCCCCCGTCGTCGGCCTCAACGACTCGGGCGGAGCGCGGATACAGGAGGGCGTCGTAAGCTTGGGCGGCTACGCCGACATCTTCCTGCGCAACACGCTCGCCTCGGGCGTCGTGCCGCAGATAAGCTGCATCATGGGGCCTTGCGCCGGCGGGGCGGTCTACAGCCCGGCCATCACGGACTTCAACGTGATGGTGAAGAACACCTCCTACATGTTCATCACGGGCCCCGACGTGATACGCACAGTCACGCACGAGGACGTGTCGAAGGAGGAGCTGGGCGGCGCCGACACGCACAACAGCGTCTCGGGCGTCGCGCACTTCGCCGCCGACTCCGACGAGCACGCGCTCCTGCTCGTGCGCGAGCTGCTCTCCTTCATCCCCTCGAACAACACGGAAGACGCGCCCCGCGTCGAGACCTCCGACCCCCCCGACCGCCGCGTCGAGTCTCTCAACACGCTCGTCCCCGAAGCCTCGAACCAGCCCTACGACATACGCGACGCCGTCCACGCGATCGTCGACGAGGGCTACTTCTTTGAAGTCCACGAGCACTACGCGCCGAACATCGTCGTCGGCTTCGCGCGACTCGGCGGCCGAAGCGTCGGCATCGTCGCCAACCAGCCCGCCTACCTCGCGGGCGTGCTCGACATCGACGCCTCTGTCAAGGCCGCGCGTTTCGTGCGCTTCTGCGACTGCTTCAACATCCCGCTCGTCGTCTTCGAGGACGTGCCCGGCTTCCTGCCCGGCGTACGCCAGGAGCACGGCGGAATCATCCGTCACGGCGCAAAGCTCCTCTACGCCTTCGCGGAGGCCACCGTCCCGAAGATTACGGTCATCACGCGCAAGGCTTACGGCGGCGCATACTGCGTCATGGCCTCGAAGCACATACGCACCGACGTTAACCTCGCGTGGCCGACCGCCGAGATCGCCGAGATGGGGGCCGAGGGCGCCGTCGGCGTCCTCTACCGGCGCGAGATAGCAGAGGCGTCCGACCAGGAGGCGGCGCGGCGCGCGCGCGTACAGGAGTTCGAGGAGAAGTTCGCCAACCCTTACGTCGCCGCCGAGCGCGGCTTCATCGACGAGATCATCGAGCCCGCGCTGACGAGGAAAAAATTGATCAGCGCCCTCGCACTTTTAGAGAACAAGCGCGACACGAACCCGCCCAAGAAGCACGGCAACATCCCGCTCTGACGACGCCCGAGGAAGAAAGTCCGCGCGAACGTCGGAAAGCCCTTGAGACGGCGTGTCTCAAGGGCTTTCTGACGTTCCGCGCGGGCTGTTTACCCTTCCCTCAGGAGGGGCGCTGCTGGCTCTGCGTCTGCTTGTTGTCCTTCTCGCGCAGCAGTTCGAGCGCCTTCTTGAGCTGCAAGTCTTCGGGCTGCTGCTTCGGCGAGGCGGCCTCGGGCGCAACGTCCCTGCGTTCGGCCGGCGCGTTGGGCTGCGCAATCGGGTCGTCGTCGTTCCCCGTCAGGTCTTCCGGGTCGATGGCTTCGGCCAGCTCGGGGAGTTTGACCTCCACAGACGGCTTCACACCTTCGCCGAGGAAGGGCTTGCCGGCCGAGGACGCCCACTTGATCGTCGTCAGCAGGAGCCCGTCGCCGCCGCGCAGCGTGAAGAGCTGCTGCTCCGCGCCCGCGCCGAAACTCTTGACGCCGACCACTTCGCCGCGCTTGTGCTCAAGGAAAGCCGACGCGACGATCTCCGCCGCCGCCGCCGAGCCGCGGTCGACGAGGACGTTGGTCGGGCCTTCAAAAATCGTGGCCTTCGGGTCTGCCGCGTAGCTCTTCAGAGGCTTGTTCCCGCGGCCGACCGTCTGGGCCAGCGCGCCCTCGCGTATGAAGAGGTTTGCGACCTTGACGCCCTCGTCGAGCGAGCCGCCGGCGACGCCCCGCAGGTCGAGCACGACCTTCTGCGCGCCCTGCTTGAGAAGCTCCTGTAGGCGCGTCTTGACGTCCGCCGCTTCGCCCTCCGCGAGGCTGTTCACCTTGATGACGCCGATTTTCCCCGCCTCTATGCGCGATTCCGCGCCCGGCACCTGCACCGCGCCGCGCCGCACGTTCATCACGGAGGGGGGCGTGCCCGCGCGCAGCACGCGCAGCTTGACCTCGCTGCCCGGGGCACCGTTCAGAAGCTGTCGCGCGTCGTAGAGCGAGATGTCGCGCGTGGCCTTCCCGTCGATGTACTCGATGATGTCGCCCGCTCGGAGCCCCGCCTGCTCAGCCGGCCCGCCCTTCACGGGGGCAATGACGTAGAGGTAAGAGGCGAACTGCGACAGTTCCGCGCCGATTCCCGGCTGGTTGGCCGCGTTCACCGCGCGGAAGCCCTTGACCTGCTCCGGCGTCAGGTAGGTCGAATAAGGGTCGAGACCGTAAGCGAGTCCGCGCAGGGCACCCGCGCGGACTTTGGCCAGGTCGGGCTCGTCAACGTAGTCGTCCTGTATGTGCCTCAGGACGCTCTCGAAGATGCGGAGCTGTGCGCCCGGGTCGTTCTGCTGCTGCTGCGCGTTGATCGACATCCAGCCGCCGACGACCGCGTAAAGCGCGAGCGTCGCGGAAAAAACGACGAGAAGAAACTTACTGCGAAAAGACATCGAGCACCTCGAAACCCATTCTAAACCTTTTAAACGCCAGAGCCCTCCGGAGAGGGCCGCCTTCCTCCGAGCCCGTCGGTCGGATGATACAGTAGCCACACACCCCGCGCAAGCCTTCTAAGTGGCGCAAACGCCAAGGGTTGCGTTATACTTCCCGCCAACCCCGGACGCCGTAAAACGTCAACAAAAAGGAGTCAGGAAGGTCGAACCGTGCTGGGTCGCGTCCTCGCCATCGACATCGGGTCGAAAAGAGTCGGCCTGGCAATCTCGGACGAGTCGCGCCTGAGCGTTCGGCCGCTTCAGGCCCTCCCGCGTACGCCCTGGAAGCGTCTGCTCGGCTCCCTCGCGGAAACGTGCGAGAAGTTTGACGTGCGAAGCATAGTGCTGGGTTTGCCGCTCCGCCTCGACGGAAGCGAAGGCGATGCCGCACTCGAAGCCAGACGCATCGCGCGAAATCTCGAACTCTCGCTCAAAATCCCACTTTTTCTACAGGACGAGCGTCTTACGTCCAAAACCGCAGAGGCATCTTTACTCGCGCGCGGGCTCGACGGGGCCGAGATTTCAAAAAGAATCGACAGCGAAGCGGCCTCGATTATTTTGAGCGACTACCTCGCGGGTCAGAATACCGACGAAAGGCATCCCGAACCGGCTCAGAAGAAACTATAACGCGCGCAGGTTATTTAATGACAATCAAACGACTTATTATTTCACTCGTCCTCCTCGGCCTTCTCCTCTCCGGCGGCTTTCTCTTCTGGGCCAGAAACTCCCTCCGGACGCCCGTCCTTCATTCCAAAAGCGACCAGTACATTGAAATCCCGCGCGGCTCCAGTCCCGACCAAATCATCAACAACCTGGAAAACCTCGGCGTTATCAGACGTGGGTGGCTTCTGCGGCTTTACGTACGCCTGACAGCCTCCGGTCAAAAGCTCAAAGCCGGCGAGTACCGCTTCCCCTCTCCGGTCTCGTCTCTGGAGGTGCTGAAAAAATTGCAGGAGGGTGAGCAGCGTCTGAGCCGCCTGACCGTCATCGAGGGGTGGACGCGTTGGGACATCGCCGCGCTCCTGTCGAGGATTCCCGAACTAAAACTGCGGAACGCAGAGGAGGCGCTGGCGCTCTTAGACGACACGAGCTTGATACGCGACATAGACCCGGCGGCGAAGAATCTTGAAGGCTATCTCTTCCCCGACACTTACAGCTTCCCGCCCGACACGACTCCCAGACAGGTGGTCGAGGCCATGGTCAAGCGTTTCCGACAGGTCTGGGCGGAAGTTTCGTCAAAGAACCCAGTCCCTGCGAACCGCAGCCCGAGAGAGATAGTCACCATCGCCTCACTGATCGAGACCGAGGCGAAGCTTTCCGACGAGCGCCCGCGCGTCGCGTCGGTCATCTACAACAGGCTGTCCAGAGACATCCCGCTCGGCATCGACTCCACGGTCATCTACGCCTCGAAGGCCGCCGGCAAGTGGAGGAATAACGGGAAGGTCTACCAGAGCGACCTCGACCGCGATTCGCCCTACAACACGCGCAAGGTTCGAGGGCTGCCGCCGGGGCCGATCGCCTCCTCCGGCCTCAGTTCGCTCGAAGCCGCGCTCAAACCCGCGCAGACGGACTACCTTTTTTACGTCCGCGACCCTTCACGCAACGACGGCGCGCACAACTTCTACAGCAACGACGCGGACTTTCAGCGCGGCGTACAGGCTTTGAGGGAGTGGGAGCGCAACCGTAACGCCAACATGCTCGCGACTCCGACGCCTTCCGGGGGGACTTTCACGGACGCTCAGCCGTCCCCCGCGCCGTAAAACGGCATCAAAGCACGCGGGCTCGGGCACAATGTCTTGAATTCGACACTACCTTGCTTTATGCTCGCAGCGTCTCTTCTGTTCGGCGCGTCAAAGTCAAGTTCAGTCAGGGCAAAGGGGTTTATAGATGAAGCCGTTACTCGGAATCTTTATTCTCGCCGTCGCGTGTACGGTCTGCGCCGCGCAGGAGAAGGGCGTAGACCAGCAGAACGACCGCATCCGTGACAGCAGCAACAACCGGCAGCCCGCCATCAACGGCGGCAAAGTCGACACGGGCGTCGGCCGCGGGATGGACTTCGGCAAGGGGAAGACGCAGACGCTGCCCCCCCTCCCGAACCCATACCGCTTTCAGGTCCCGAACGACGTGCTGTCGAAGGCCGCGCAGGAGTTGATGCGCGATAGAAAACTGGTTCTCGACGAAACGGTCTCGAAGACCGACACGGGTCTTCTCGTCTCACAGCCTTACACCTTCACACGCGGCTCCGTCGTCACGACCTCCGAGTTGAACCGCCTGGCCGAAGTGCCGCGCACGGATCAGGGCAACTGGACCCGCGGCCGCTACACGATCATCGTCGAAATTCAGCCCATCGACAGTTCAAACACAAACGTCTCCGTCAACGCGCGCGTCGAGGGGCGAAGCGACAACGTGACCGGCGCCGAGTGGCTTTCGCTCAGAAGCACAGGCACGGCCGAGCAGGAATTTCTCCTCGCCCTGATCGAGAAGGTTACGGGCGGCCCTCCCCCCGGCCGGGATCAGTAGCCAGAATCAGAGGCGTCTTGTCAACCGCGCCCGTCTTCATTCCCAAAGGGCTTAAGTCCTTGGGTTTTAACGAGCAGGCCGTCGAACGCTCACGCTTTACTGTAAGACTGTTTTATCCAGACCACTAGCGCCGATGCTCTATTTTAAGAATCCATTTTCCGCCGCCGGAATCTGTTTTTTGGCGGTCTCTTCCCTCACCCTCTTTGCGCTTTCGGGCTGTCAGCGCTCCACGAACGCCCCGCCCGCGGGCGACGCTTCGGAGCCCAAGACCGCCCAGAACCGTCCCGCCAGCGTCGTCACGCCCGAGGCCAACGTCTACGTGGACGAGGCGATGTTGGCCAGGCCTTACGCCATCATCGGCGGCGCGGTCGAGAACGTCGGCTCGCGGAAGCTGGAAAAACTCTCCGTCGAAATCGAGTTGAGACGCAGGGCGGACGGGAGTGTCGAGAAACGCGAAATCCCCGTCGAGCCCGGTGATTTAGAGCCCGGCAAGAAGGGCAAGTTTGCTCTGAAGGTTCTGTCCGACGAGTGGAGCGGCTCGCGCGTGCTCAGACTCCGCAGCGCCGGGCGGCCGCAGGAAGAGGTCGCGTTCAAGGCACAGCCCGGCGCGAAACGCCCGCCCGAGAAGATCAAGGGGAACGTCGTCGTCGTCAAGACCCCGACCCAGAAAAAGTCCGGCGACTCGGATTTCATCAACACGCC
>DASWNR010000118.1:0-5790 GCA_036399155.1 Pyrinomonadaceae bacterium | reverse complement strand
ATTTTCTGGGGTGGCGGTCGGCCCGTCTACTGCCCGACCGCCTCCCCCTTCCCAACCTGTCAGCAATCATACTTACCTTTCGCCCGAATAAGCGGCCCCTTCTCACGGTAAGTGACACTTCTCTGCCCCCCGCGCCCCTGCTTTTGTGCCCTTCCATACGACCGACGGCTCATACAGTTAGCGCCGGGAACGACCCCCGCTTAATCTTTCTGCGCACTTTATGCGGACGAAATAATTGCGCCGCCCACATCGGCCACTTGAACGATTTAGCCATGAGCCCGCAGGAGATGTTCGGGCCACCCGAAGGGGAGAATGCGTACGTACTGCCAACCACCGGGGTGTACGGCGGCAGGTTCTATAACTTATCGTCCTGGCCGGATTTCCCGGCCTGCTTCTTCCCGCGGGTTGAGAGCGGATTCTGGAAGGCGGCAAATTTCGACGGTAGCGCGGGAATCAGGGAGATTATTAAGATGCCCAGGCTCGACGTGCGAGCGGTGGATGTCTACTTCGTTGACATAGTTCCGGGGCGGGTATATCTTGCTCGCGCTCTTCTTTTACGTCCATCCGGTAAGCAGGCCCTCGTTGTCTGGCAATCCTGAGCCCCGTCTTCTTGACCAGTCACAAGGTTGAGGGGCGTGGTGTGTTTGCGGCTTGAGCGGTCGGGTCGGCCGACGCAACGCCACGGCCTGTGATCACTTCCTGATAACTTGCCACCACCTCGTCGCGACCGTTTAATGCGGGACTACCTTCTCGCCTCCTTTAGCGAGGGACGGTGGCCGCCCGAGACTCTGACCTTCGGCTCTTTCCAGGTCGATCCATCCGGAAGTTTGGCGGCTCACACTTTGACGGCCGGCGCGCCGGCCGTCGCACTCTAGCCGCACGCGAGGCGCGGCGGCGGGGCGGCGGCGGAGGCGCGCCGAGGCCGAAACTGAGCCGACACGCTTGAGGTCTGTATGCCCTGGGAATTAGAAATCAACATCATCGACGTGGGGCAAGGCGAGAGTTCCCTCATCATCGCGCGCAACCCGGCGACGGGAGCGGTGCGCAGCCTGCTGATTGACGGCGGGCTCGCCACCTACGCGCAGACCGTCCACAACTACGTCGTCGCGCGGGGGCTCCTCAACGGCCCCGACCAAATCCTCGTCACGCACTACGACGTCGACCACACGGGCGGCATTCAGGCATTACTCATCGCCGACAACCTCTACCGCGTCAGCGACATGATCGCGACCGTCGCGGCGAACCGGGCGTTGGGCTTGGGTGCGCCGAACGCGCGCCCCGACCAAGCCGTCGCGGCGGCGGCCGCCGCCTACGCCGTCGCGCTCGGGGGGTACAACGACCCGAACGGCGTCGACTGTAGCGCACAGGTCGCCCTCGCCGTGACCGCCACCCACCTGAATTACGGCATCTGGACGGATGCCAACGCCGTCAAAGACGCCCTCAAGTTAGTCGTCCGCTCCCTCAGCGGCCCGTTCAACCCCATGCTCATTCCGGGGCCGATGAAGATCGGGGAGGTCGCGGCCGCGGCCGGGATCGCCGCGGCCGCGGCCATCGCGGCCGGCGGCAACGTCGTCGCCAGCACGCGCACGGCCATCTTCGACAGCCTGCGGTCGACCGTCCAGGAGGGAAGCCGCTTCTCGACCGGCGGCATCTACCGCAACGCCCACATCATTGACATCGGCAACACCAACCACATCGGTGTCAGATACACCGACGCCGTAGCCGGCCGTTACCTCTCTTCGGGTAATCAACCGGTGCAGGCCGTCGGCACGAACCGCGTGCGCCGGGGGCCTATCGCGCTCGGCACGGAGATACTGTGGAACCGCGGCCCCAACGCCGCGCCCGCCCCGGTTAACTCCCCGGCCGTCTTCATCGTCGCGCGCCTGAAGAGGGCCTGGAACGGCCCCAACGCCTCGACGCCGTTCGTCGGCCCGCAGCCCGACAACGCCGACAGCATCGGCCTCATCGTGCGCTTCAACCGCTTCTTCTACTACACCGGCGCAGACCTCCCGTACCAGGGCGACGAGCCCATCGCCACGGCCGTCACGGCCTACGGGCTGCCGGACCCGCAGGGCGCTGTCGGGGCGACGTTCGCCCCGGCGGTGCGCATCGCCTGCTTCAAGTGCGGGCACCACGGGGCGAACTCCTCCACCAGCCAGAACTTCCTCAACACGGCGGACCCGGCCGGGGCGGTCATCTCCTGCGGCAGAAACCAGTTCGGCCGGGGCGACAACCACCCGATGCAGCCCCTCATCGACCGCCTCGTCGGCTACGCCCCGCTCGGCTACTTCTACCTCACCAACTGCAAGTACGCGACCAACCACATCCCCGCCTCGCAGGGGCTCGTTAACCAGCTCGGCGTCGTGGGGAATAAGTCACGCGTCGCAGGGGTGAACGACGATAACGTCGTCAGTGCCGAGACCGACATTATTTCGCCGCGGCAGCGCGGCAACATCCGCGTCTCGCTCAACCAGGACGAGTCCGATTCGCCCTACAACATGGGGCCGCTGCCGTTCGGCGCCGTGCTGCGCCAGTTCCACGTGCGCTACTTCGAGGAAGACGGCAACGTCAACAACTTCCGCATCGAGAACGTCACCTTCTGAACGGGGGGAGGGCTCGCATGGACCTGGCGGGACTCAAAAACTACCTGACCGGCAAAGGCTCACCGCTCGACCTCGGCGCCGACGACGCCGGGCTGCCGCAGGAGCTGCGCGACTTCCTCAAGACCGTCCCGAACGGGCACGTCAAGCTGACGCCGGGCGAGGGCGGCATCGACCTCCGCGGCTCGACGCTCACGGTCTCTGGCGCGAGCGCGGACGCGTGGCCCGTGCAGGGGATGCCGGGCGTGTCCGTCACCCTGAGCGACTTCGCCGTTGTCGTCGACGCGTCGGGCGCCGCGCCCGTCATCGACGGCACGGCGCGCGGCACGCTCCCGCTCACCACGAACGCGCACGCGCAGGTCGTCCTGGCGGCGCTGCACCAGGACGCGAACCCCTGGCAAATCAAGCTCGCGCAGGGCGTGAAGGGGCCGACCCCCACCGACCTGCTGCTGCTCGGGCAGGTGGGCGCGCTGCCCTTCGATGTCCCGCCGAACCTCGACGTGCTCGGCCGCGCCCTCGCCGTCCCGCCCGACAAGTTTCAGATCACCTTCTACCCGAACACGACACACGAGTCGCGCTACACCTTCGGCCTGAGCGCGCCCGGGGCGCGGTGGACGCTCATCGACGGAATCCTCGCCTTCGAGGGCATCGACCTCGACGCCTTCGTGATGACCAACTCGGTCTTCGTCAAGCTCGTCGGCCACCTCGGCGTCGGCGGCGTGGGCGTGGACGTGGGCGTGGCGCTCGACGCTGGGCCTGACTGGGTGGCCTTCGTCCGACCCTCGCGGGGAGACGCCTTCCCGGGGCTGGCGGCGCTCGCCTCCTGGATCGGTGGCGACAAGCTCTCCGGCGACCTCTCCTCCGGCCTGAGCAGCGTGAACATCGGCACGGCGGGGTTCGACGCCGCCATCGAGAAGGTCTCGGTCGGCTTCAAGTGGCAGACCCTCTCCCTCAACTATGTAGACATCCAGAGCCTGCTCACCGTCGGCGCGCTCAAGCTCGACGTGTCGCTGCGCCTGCCCGACATCGAGGTGTTCGGCGGCCTCCACGCCGGCGAGGCCGTCAAGGTCAAGGAGCTGCTCGCCTCTTACAAGCTCCCGACCGACGGCGTGCCCGACGACCTGAGCATCGCCGTCTTAGATTTCCGTGCGCGCCTCGGGAACGGTTTTTACTCCCTCGGGGTCACTTTGGACCGCGTCTGGGACGCCGGGCCGGTCAGCCTCGAAGAGGTCAAAGCGTTCGTCACTTACGACACGGCAGCGGGCGCCGGCGGTAACTTCTACTGCCAGCTCGGCGTCGGCCCGACGGCGAAGCTCGACCTCCAGGCGGACTACGGCGCCGCGACCGGCTGGCGCTTCGCGGGCGGCACGGCGCCCGACACCACGCTCGCCATCGGCGAACTCATCTCCGACCTCGCCACCAGGTTCGGCATCGAGAGCGTGCCCGGCCCCATCGCGAGCCTGAAGCTCTCAAAGCTCGACGTGTCCTACGAGACGGGCACGGGCAGGTTCGACTTCACCTGCCTCGGCGGCTTCGACGTGGCCGGGACGCCCGTCACGCTGACCGTCACCATCGACGTGACGCCCGCCCGTGCGGGCGACGACGCCAGGCCCGACACGGTGACGGGCACGAAGGGCTACAGCGCCACCTTCGGCGGGAAGGTCGTTTTCAGCGGGCACGAATTCGACCTCGTCTTCAACACGCAGAGCACGGGCACCAACGTCTTCGTCGCCGCCTACAGGCACGACGAGAAGGCGCCGGCCGGCATCAACCTCCACGACCTCGTCGCGCAAGTCTCGACAGACTTCGCCTCGGCCATCCCCGCGAGCCTGAGCATCGACCTCAAGGCCGTCAAGTTCATCTTCCTGGAGCAGCAGACAAAGCAGTTCTCCTTCGGGCTGGAGCTAGGCGCTTCGATCAGCCTCTCAGACCTGCCGCTCGTCGGCGACAAGCTGCCGCCGGCCGAGACGCTCGGCGTGAAGTCGCTCCAGATCGGTTACAGCAACGTGGCCTTCTCGCCGGCGCAGGCCGAGATCATCAACCCGCTGCTGCCGCAGGGCGTCTCGCCGCTCCCCGACGCGGGACTCGCGCAGGGCGTCAACGTCGCGGCCACGCTGCAACTCGGCCCCTCGACACAGTTGCCGCTCCTGCTCGGAGGCGACGACCAGAGCCGTGTGCCGACGCGGACGAACGCGGGCGCGGCGACGGGGGCGACGCAGCCGCAGGCGCCCGCTTCGAGCATCAAGTGGTTCGACGTCCAGAAGCAGTTCGGCGTCTTCATGTTCAAGCGCATCGGCGTCCAGTACAAGGACAACGTTCTGCTCTTCTCGCTGGACGCGTCGCTGACGCTCGGGCCTCTGACCTTCTCGACGGCCGGCCTCTCCTTCGGCTCGCCGCTGACGAAGTTCGAGCCGGTCTTCGACCTCGACGGCCTCGGCATCGCCTACGTCAAGCCGCCGCTCGAAATCACGGGGGCGGTTCTGAAAGTCCCCAGGGGTGAGCTGGCGCCGGGCGTGGACTTCCAGTTCGACGGCACGGTCGTCATCAAGACCGCCGAGTACAGCATCTCGGGCATCGCCTCTTACGCGCAGTTGAGTTCGGGCGACCCTTCGCTCTTCGTCTTCGCGCAGCTCGAAGCGGCGCTCGGCGGGCCGCCCGCCTTCTTCATCACGGGTCTGATGGCCGGCTTCGGCTTCAACCGCAAGCTCGAACTTCCCGCGCAGGACGAGGTGTCGGACTTCCCTCTGCTCGCGCTGGCGCAGCCGCCCGGGCCCGGCCGGCCGGCCGAGAAGCAAGACCCGATGCACGTCCTCGACATCCTCGAAGGGCGCGCCCCCGTCAAGCCCGGCGTGCAGAAGGCATGGATTAAGCCTTCGCCCGGCGACTACTGGGTGGCCGTCGGCATCCAGGCCACGCACTTCGGGCTGGTCACCTCGAAGATGCTTTTGGTCGTCGAGTTCGGCAACGAGTTTCAGGTCGCGCTGCTCGGGCTGGCGACGATGCAACTGCCGCAGGCCGAGACGGGGCTGCCGAGCTACGTCTACGTGCAGGTGCAGTTGATGGCCGTGCTCAGGCCGCAGGACGGCTTCTTCGGTCTAACCGCCATCCTCACCGGCAACTCGTTCCTGCTCGCGCCCGGGTGCCACCTGACGGGCGGACTCGCCTTTTACCTCTGGTTCGGCCCGCACGA
>DASWNR010000117.1:0-4176 GCA_036399155.1 Pyrinomonadaceae bacterium | reverse complement strand
GTCGGCCTCGGTCATCGAGCCTTCGGAGAGGATGTAGAGGTGCGAGACGACGGCCGTCTCGGGGAAGTAGGCGTGGCGCATCTCCGCGTCGAGCTTGTAGAGCACGTCGCCCGCCGCGAGTGAGACGGGTTCGAGGTACTGGAAGAGGCGCGAGAAGTCCTCCGCGGGGAGCGCGCTCAGGAGCCGGTTGGTGAGAAGCTCGTTGAGCGAGTCGGTCGCGGCCTCCTGTCGTGCGGGGCCGAGGCCCGCCCCGACGTTGGCGCGCTGGCCCGCGCCGTCCGCCGGGAGCCCCGCCCCCTGCCGCGCGTCGCGCGTCGTATTCCGCGTGTAGTCGTTGGTTCTGCCCAGATCGTTGTTCATTGTCGTTCTCCCCGAATTACTTTCAAAGGCGTGAGGTAGTTTCACCGTCCCCGCCCGGCTCGCCCTCGCGGCCGGCCGCTACCGCTGCGCCCTCCTGATGTGGACGAGTATCGACCTGGTCACGTCGCGCTCGGTGCGTTCGCGTATGCGCGCCAGCAGGATGCGTACGGGCAGCGGCCCGTCCTCGTAGTGGCAAGTGAAGTCCATGCACTGCGCCGGCTGCGACCCCCTGGTGAAGTCGTCGAGCCGCCGCCGGAACTCGTCGACGTTCTTGAAGGGCGCGACCTCTGTGTAGAAGTTCCGCCCCGCCGCGTCGAGCGAGGCGAACGCCGCGGCGGCCTCGCCCTCGAAACGCGTGTAGAGCACCGTGCCCGCCGGGTCAATCTCGATGAGGCCGTACAGCTTGCGCGCCGCCGCCCTCTCGGGCACCGGCAGGGCTTTGTCCGTCGGCGCGCCGCTCAATCCGCTGTGTGACATGGGTTGGTCAAACATCATTCGTTCGTCCACCGCCCGTGCCCCGGCAGGTGGCGGTTCAGGATGTGGTCGAGCCGCGCCACGTCGAAGGGCTTGACGACGTAGTCGTCGCAGCCGGCGGCACGCGCGGCGAGCTGGTGCTGCGGGCCGGCGTGGCCCGAGAGGAAGACGATGGGGACGCCCGAGAGCGACGCGAGGCCGCGCAGGCGGCGCGTGGCCGCGAAGCCGTCGAGCAGCGGGAGCCCGCCGTCCATCAGGATCAGGTCGGGGCGCTCGCGCAGCGCCACGTCGCACGCCTCGACGCCGTTGCCGGCTTCGACGACGGCGAACCCGCGCCGCTCAAGGAGCGTGCGCAGCAGGACGCGCGTGTCCTCGTGGTCTTCCGCCACGAGCACCTTGGACGCGTGCGCGCGAAGGATCGACCCTGAATCCTTTGCCAGTAAAGCGGACATGGCCTTAGCTCTCGCGGCGCCGGAACGACGTGAAGCGAGCCGCGCTTCGCTCAAGGTTGTCGGATGGGGGAGCCGCGGACTTGAGCGCCGGGGCACACGCCCCGGCACCAGTTTCTCGCCGGGTGACGCTCTCTAAAGGCGGGCGTGACGGCAGCCGCGGGCGCGTCCCGGCGAATCTCGTGGGGTTCCGATTCGGGCGGGCCGAGTCGGAACAAAAAAACCTTTCCCCTGTGAATACCGGCACAGTCTGCCACACGCGGCGGCGCGCGAACATTGGGAAGATGCGAAGCGCGGGTAGGGAAAAACCCTAATAAAAGGGCGGCGGGCGGAGGGCAGAATCGGGGACTGATATTTTCTTAGCGCCCGACACTCGGCGGCGCGTTAGCTGTCTTGCAGCCAGCCCTTGAGTATGGCGTAACGTACGAGGTCGATGCGGCTGTTCATGTCGAGCTTGCGCATGGCGTTGGCCTTGTGCGCCTCGACGGTCTTGACGCTCAGGCTGAGGCGGGCGGCGATCTCCTTGTTGCTGTAGCCGAGCGCGATGAGGCGGATGACTTCCGTCTCCCGGTCGCTGACGTTTACCTCGGCGACCGGCCCGCCCCCGGCCTTGCGGCCGAAGTAGCCTTCGAGCGCCTTGCCGGTGATGGCGGGGTCGAGGAAGCGGTCGCCGCCGGCGACCGCGCGGACGGCCCGGAGCAGCACGGACGGGGCGCTCTGCTTGAGCACGTAGCCGGCGGCGCCGGCCTGGAGGAGCTGTTGGAGGTATGCGCGGTCGGTGTGGCGCGTCAGCGCGACGACGCGCGCCCCGGGGCACAGCTCGCGCAGTTGCTCGGTCGCCGCGAGCCCGCTCATCTCGGGCATCGACAAGTCCATCAGCACGACCTCGGGCGAGAGCTCGCGCGCGAGCCGGAGCGCCGCAAGCCCGTCGCCCGCCTCGCCGACGACCTCTATGTCGGGCTGCGCGTCGAGGATGAGCCTGAAGCCCTCGCGCACCGTCAGGTGGTCTTCGGCGAGCAGGACGCGAATCTTATTCATCGCGCGTCCCCCCCTCCGCGCGCGCCGTCGTGGGGACGCGCGCGAAGACGGTCGTGCCCTTGCCGGCTTCGCTCTCGAACTCGACCGAGCCGCCGAGGAGCGCCGCTCGCTCGCGCATCCCGACCAGCCCGAGCCCGAGCCCGCGCTCGACGGCCCAAACCCCGGCGTCGGCCGAGTCGAAGCCGACGCCGTCGTCCTCGACGACGAGCACGGCGTCGGGGCCGCGCCGCTCAAGGATGACCGAGACGCGCGCGGCCTGCGCGTGCTTGTAGATGTTGTTGAGCGCCTCCTGCGCGATGCGGTAGAGGCAGGTCTCGACCTGCGGCGGGAGCCTGAGCGTGCCGGAGCCGAACCCGGCGGCGTGGAACTCGGCGGGGACGTGGTAGTGATTCGACCACTCGTCGACGAAGTTGGCGAGCGCCGCCGTGAGCCCGAGGTCGTCGAGCGCGGTCGGGCGCAGCTCCCACGCGAGGAAGTCCACCTCGCCGTCGATGGCGGCGGCGAGCGTCTGGATGCGCTCGACCTCGCGGCACAACTCCTCGTCCGGCCCGCAGCGCCCGCGCAGCGAGTCGAGCTGGAGCCGCAGCGCGGTCAACTGCTGGCCGAGCTGGTCGTGGAGGTCGCGCGAGATGCGGCGGCGCTCGTCCTCCTGCGCGGTGACGAGCTGGCCGACCAACTGGCGCGCGTGCTCCTCGGCCGCGCGGCGCTCTTTCACCTCGGCCAGCATCGCCTCGACCGTGCGGCTCAGCTCGTCCGTGCGCTCCGAGACGCGCTGCTCCATCTCCTCGTGCGCGCGGCGCAGCTCGTCCTCGGTGCGCTTCTGCGCGGTGAGGTCGCGCATGACCTTGACGAAGCCGGAGTCGGGCGCGTCGCCGAGGCGCGAGAGCACGCCCGAGGCGTAGAAGCGCGAGCCGTCCTTGCGCAGGTGCCAGCGCTCGTCCACCGCGCGCCCCTCTGCGCGGGCCGTCTCCATCTCCCACTCGTCCGCGCCGAGGGCCCTGTCCTCCGGGGTGAAGATGACGCTGGCGTGGAGTCCGGCGGCCTCGTCGGCCGCGTAGCCGATGATGCGCTCGGCGCCCGCGTTCCAGCTCTGGATGCGCCCGGCGGGGTCGGTCGAGAAGATGGCGTAGTCCTCGGCGCTGTCGAGGAGCAGGCGCATCCGCTCCTCGCTCGCCAGCAGCAGCCCGTTCATCTCCTTGCGGTCGGTCAGGTCGGCCGTGATGCCCGCCATGCGCACGGGGCGGCGCGCGTCGTCGTACAAGACGCGCCCGAGGTCGTGAATCCAGTGGACGCTCCCGTCGGGCCAGAGCACGCGCACCTCAAAGTCGAGCGTGCCCGTCTCCATCGCGTGGTCGAAGGCCCTCTCGAACTTGTCGAGGTCGTCCGGGAAGAGGTGTTCGCGGAGGACGTCCGGCCCCCACGCCGCGACCGGCTCCGAGTAGCCGAAGATCTGGTTGTGGCGCAGGCTCGTGCGCGCCCTGCCCGTCGTCAGATCAACGTCCCACGCGCCGAGCGAGGCGGCGGCGAGCGCGAAGTCGAGGCTCTCGCGCGCCTCGCGCAGAGACTCCTCGGCGCGCATGCGGCGCGTGATGTCGAGGAAGGTGAGGACGACGCCCTCGATGCGGTCTTCGGAGGTGCGGTAGGGGAGTTGGCGCATCAGGAACCAGTCGCCGCCGCGCGTGCGCACCTCGCGCTCGACGGTGCGGAGGCGTTCGAGCACCTGCTCGGCGTCCTCGACCAGCCCGTCGCCTTCGAGCTTCGAGGTGAGGTCGGCGAGCGGGCGGCCCACGTCGGCCGGGATGAGGTTGAAGATGTCGCGGGCGCGCGGCGTGTAGAACTTGACGCGTAAGCCCCG
>DASWNR010000116.1:0-6818 GCA_036399155.1 Pyrinomonadaceae bacterium | reverse complement strand
AGAGTCACACGACGCGGGCGCGGAGGCTTAGATTTGAAATTTCAAATCTAAGCCTCCGCGCCCGCGTCGTGTGACTCTTGCTTACTCCCGCGCCGGGCTTACTTCTTCGCCCGCAGGTCGTAGGCGTAGATGGTGTCCTGGTCGCGTAGGAAGAGGTGGCCGCCGGCGACGATGGGGTGCGCCCACGTCGGCAGCGAGTCCTGCGGGATGCGGAAGCGGCCGCGCTCGCGGTAGCCCTCGGGCGTCGCCTCTGCGAGACCAACGACGCCGTTCTCGCTCAGCAGGTAGAGCAGGCCGTCGGCGTAGACGAGCGAGCCCTTGCCGACGCTGCGATCCTTCCAGGCGACCTCGCCCGTGTCGAAGCGCATCGCCGTCAGTATCCCGCCCGAGAAGCCGTAGAGGTGTTCGCCGACCAGCACCGAGCTGCTGTGGTGGTTGCGCATCTCGCGCGTGAAGTAGACCTCGGTGGCGGTGACGCCCTTCTCGCCCGGCTTCAGCTCGACGAGCCCGCCGCCGTTGCCGTAGTCCGAAGATATCCAGACGCGGTTGCCGCGCACGACCGGCGTCGCCGCGTTGGCCGTGTTGTTCGCCGCCTTCGGGTAGTCCCACAAAAGCGCGCCGGTCTCAAGGTCGAGGCCCAGCCCGCGCGTCGAGGTGAAGAAGACGACCTGCGTCTTGCCGCCCACCGCGACGGGGATGCCCGAGGAGTAGCCCGCGCGGTCGCTCTGGCTCTTCCAGATGAGCGAGCCGTCCTTCTTGTTGAGCGCGACGATGGACGCGCCGGGGCCGCCCGGGTTGACCAAAAGCTTCTCGCCGATGACGAGCGGCGACTCGCTGATGCCCCACGTGATGTTCGAGCCGCCGAACTTCTGCAAGACGTTCATCGTCCAGGCGACCTTGCCGCTCGCCGCGTCGAGGGCCGAGAGGTCGCCGGCGCCGCCGAGCGCGTAGACGCGGTCGCCGTCCACGGTCGGCGTGCCGCGCGGGCCGTCGCCGCGGTCGTTGCGGAACGCCGAGCCGTGCGGCGTCGCCCAGACCTCCTTGCCGGTCTTGAGGTCAAAGGCGACGACGAACTCGCGCTCGCCGCGCAGCCCCATCGTGTAGAGCCTCCCCTTCGACGCCGAGAACGAAGAGTAGCCGCGCCCCGCGCCCGCCGCCTTCCACGCGAGCGGCGGCCCGGACTCGGGCCACTGTTTGAGCAGCCCCGTCTCTTTGGAGATGCCGTCGCGGTTGGGGCCGCGCCACTGCGGCCACTCGGCCGGGGCTTGCGCCGCCGCGCGGGCGGCGCACGACAGGGACAGGACGAGCGCCGCCAACGCCAGCGGCAGAACACGCGTACTTCTCATCTTAGGGACGCCTCCTCAACTGAAGCCCGAAAGTCTAACGGGTCTGTCTGCCCGCCTTCGGGCGGGGGCAGTGACGGTCTGGGGTGTGGGGTATAATGCCGCCGCGACGGGGCGTTGTAAATCGTTTTGTGACGCGCGGAGGCCGCGCCGTCAAAATTTATCCGGCCGCGTCCAATTTGAGTGAGCTTTGTCCAAAACTCTTCCGCGAGGCCCGGCGTAGGAGGGTTGTGCGCCGACCGCCCGTGCGGTTAATCTCCAGAACCAAGATGACAGCACCAGCCGAAACACTCGACAAGAAAATGACGGACGCGCGCGCCGCGCTCGACGCGTGGGTGCGCGAGGTGGTCGCCTGGCACTTCGACCCCGAGACGGGCTCCCCCTTCTGGCTGGAGCGCGCGAAGACCCTGGGCTTCGACCCGCGCGAGGCGGTTCGGACTTACGACGACCTCGACCGGCTCGCGCCCTTCGAGGACGAGTGGCTGCGCGGCGGCCCCGTACGCCGCTGGGTGCCGAAGGGTCTGGCCGACCGCCCCGTGTACGTCTTCGAGACCGGCGGCTCGACCGGCGTCCCGAAGTCGCGCATCAACATCGACGACTTCCGCACCGACTACGAGATGTTCAGCCGCACGCTCCCCGACGAGTATTTCCCGAAGGGGGCGGACTGGCTCTCTCTGGGCCCGACGGGGCCGCGCCGCCTCCGGCTCGCCGTCGAACACCTCGCGCAGCACCGCGGCGGGATCTGCTTCGCCGTAGACTTAGACCCGCGCTGGGTCATCAAGCTTTTGAAGCGCGGCCAGCCGCGCGAGGCCGAAGCCTACAAGCAGCACGTCGTCGAGCAGGGGCTGACGCTTTTGCGCGCGCACGAAAACATCCGCTGCCTGTTCACGACGCCGAAGCTGCTGGAAGCCCTCTGCGAGAAGGTCTCGCTCAAAAAGATGGGCATCACCGGCGTCTTCTGCGGCGGGACGGAGATGACGCCGCAGTTCCACCGCTTCGCCGTCGAGGAGTTGACCGAGGGCGCGTACTTCGCGCCGACCTACGGCAACACCCTGATGGGGCTCGCCGTCCACAAGCCGCGCGAAGAGGGCGACCCGTTCGACATCATCTACTACCCGCCCGCGCCGCGCGCGATGGTCGAGGTCGTCGACCCCGAGAACCCGACGCGCGTCGTCGGCTACGGCGAGACGGGGCGCGTGCGCCTGACGACGCTGACCAAAGAGTTCTTAATGCCGCGCTTTCTCGAACGCGACGAGGCCGAGCGCGAGCCGCCCTGCGAACCCTACCCCTGGGACGGCGTCCGCAACGTCCGCCCCTTCTCGAAACTTCAGACGAACGTCGTCGAGGGCGTCTACTGACATCGACTTATGCTTCACATTCCTATCCTTCGCTGGGGCGAGCCGTACCGGAGTTTGGAGACGGCGCGCGCGGTTCACTACAGGACGCGGGAGCCTTTCGTCGAGGTGAGTCAGGCGAACGTCGGGCTCGTACGGCGTGACATGCGCCGGCAGGAGGCGGCGCGGCGCGTGCTGGCGAAGTTTTCGGTCGAAGAGTTGGTTGCGATGTGCGCGCGCGCCGCCGAGCACTTCGCGTCGGACGAGCTGATGGTGGGCGACTCGGTGCAGACGCCCGAGGACTACGTGCGGCAGGTGACGGCGACGACGGGGATGCCGCACGTGCTCGTGCGCCGCAACCTTGAGAAGATTCGCGGCGTGCTCTCGACGATGGGCGACGTGCTGGCGGGGCTGACGCGCGGGCTCGACCTGAGAGTTCTGGACGAGGGCTTCGGCGAGCAGGGCGGGCAGGTCTTGAGCTTCTACCCCGTGACGCAGGCTCTGGGCGTCGTGCTGCCGAGCAACTCGCCGGCCGTCCACGCGCTGTGGACGCCGGCCGTCGCTTTAAAGACGCCGCTCGTCTTAAAGCCCGGCGCGTCCGAGCCGTGGACGCCTTACCGACTCATCGAAGCGTTCGAGCACGCGGGCGTCCCGCGCGGGGCGTTCGGCTACTACCCGACCGACCACGCGGGCGCGGGCGTCATCCTCGAACAGACGGGGCGCGGGATGATGTTCGGCGACGTCTCCTCGGTCGGCGCGTGGAAGGACGACCCGCGCGTGGAGCTGCACGGCCCCGGCTACAGCAAGATCGTCATCGGCGAGGACTGCGCCGACGAGTGGGAGGAGCACCTCGACGTTATCGCCGCGTCAATCGCCGACAACGGCGGGCGCTCGTGCGTCAACGCCTCGGGCGTCTGGGTGACGCGCCACGGCGCGGAGATAGCCGAGGCGCTCGCGGAGAAGCTGTCGGCGATAGTCCCGCGCGCCGAGGACGACCCAGAGGCCGTGCTCGCTCCCTTCGCCGACCCGTCGGTCGCGGAGCGCATCAACAACATGGTCGAAGCCGCCATGCGCGAGCCGGGGGCGCGCGACGTGACGGCCGCGCGCAGGGGCGACGACCGCATCGCGCGCCGCGAAGGGTGCGCCTACCTCCTGCCCACGGTCGTCCACTGCGAAAGTCCCGGGCACCCGCTCGCCAACCGCGAGTTCCTGTTCCCGTTCGCCAGCGTCGTTGAAGTCGGCCCCGAGGAGATACCCGAGGCACTCGGGCCGTCGCTCGTCGTCACGGCCGTCACGCGCGACGCGGGACTCGTCCGGCGGCTCGCGCAGTCGCCGCTCGTCGGCCGTCTGAACGTCGGCGCGGTCGCGACCAACCTCGTGCGGTGGGATCAGCCGCACGAGGGCAACCTCTTCGAGCACCTCTACGCGCGTCGCGCGTTCCACCGCGCGGCGGCCGGGTAAAGAATGCGCATTCTCTACATCACGGCCGGGGCGGCGCAGATGTACTGCGGGAGCTGCCTGCGCGACAACGCCCTGGCGACCGAGCTGATGGCGCGCGGGCACGACGTGGTGCTCGTGCCGCTCTACACGCCGACGCTGACCGACGAGCGGAACGTCAGCCGCGGGCGCGTCTTCTTCGGCGGCATCAGCGTCTACCTCGAACAGCACTCGGCGCTCTTCCGGCACACGCCGCGCCTGCTCGACCGCCTCTGGGACTCAAAGCTCGCGCTCAAGCTCGCCTCGCGCAGCTCGATTCAGACGAGCCCGAAGATGCTCGGCGAGCTGACCGTCTCGATGTTGCGCGGCGAGGACGGCCACCAGCGCAAGGAGCTTGAGAAGCTCATCGACTGGCTCAAGACCGAGCCGCCGTTCGACGTGCTCTGCCTCCCCTACACGCTGCTCATAGGCTTGGCCGGGCCGCTCCGCGAGGCGCTCGGCCGCCCCGTCTGCTGCACGCTTCAGGGCGAAGACCTCTTCCTCGAAGGCTTGCCCGAGCCGTACCGCTCGGAGTCGCTGAAGCTCATCCACGAGAACGAGCGCCACGTCGAGCGCTTCCTCCCCGTCAGCCAGTACTACACGGAGTTCATGCCCGGCTACCTCGGCATCCCGCGCGAGAAGATGAGGCTCACGCCGCTCGGCATCAACCTGCAAGGCTACGAGATGCGCGCGCCGCGCGAGAAGGGAAGCCCCTTCACGGTCGGCTATTTCGCGCGCGTCGCGCCCGAGAAGGGTCTGCACCTTCTGGCCGAGGCTTACGTGAAGATGCGCGAGGGCCTGGGCGCGGGCGAGGCGCGGCTCGAAGTCGCGGGCTATCTCGGCGAGGAGCACAAGGGCTACCTCGCGGGCGTCGAGCGGCGCATGCGCGAGGCGGGGCTCACTGCTGAGTTCAACTACCGCGGCGTGCTCGACCGCGCGGGGAAGATAGAGTTTTTGCGCGGGCTCGACGTGCTCTCGGTGCCGGCGACCTACGACGAGCCGAAGGGCATCTTCCTGCTCGAAGCGATGGCGTGCGGCGTGCCCGTCGTCCAGCCGCGGCGCGGCGCGTTCACCGAGGTGGTGGAGAAAACACGGGGCGGGCTGCTCGTCGAGCCGGACGACGCCGCAAGCCTGGCCGAAGGGCTGCTCCGCCTGAAGGACGACGCGGCGCTCGCCTCCGAGTTGAGCGCCGCCGCCTTCGAGGGCGTGCGCCGGCACTACACGGTCGCGCAGATGGCCGACCGCGCGCTCGAAATCTACGGGGAGGTCGCGGCCGGCGGCGCGCGGGACGAAAGCGCCGCCCGCGGCCGTCGCCTGAGCCGCGCCGGGGCGTGAGTTAAATTCTCAAACAGTCGAAGGTCAAAACCGAGTGCTTGTAGTCGAGAACCTGTCGAAGGAGTACAGGACGCCGGGCGGGTCGCTGCCCATCCTGTCAGGCGTGTCGCTCCGCATGGGGCGCGGCGACGCGGTCGCGGTGATGGGGCCTTCGGGGAGCGGGAAGAGCACCCTGCTCTACGTCCTCGGCGGGCTGGAGCCGCCCACCTCGGGCGGGGTCACGCTCGACGGCCAGAACCCCTTCGCGCTCGGCGAAAGGGAGCTGGCGACGTTCCGCAACCGCGAGGTCGGCTTCCTCTTCCAAGACCACTGCCTGCTCCCGCAGTGCTCGGTGCTTGAGAACGTTTTGACGCCGACGCTGGTCGCGCGCGGCGGCGGAGAGGACTACGGCGAGCGTGCGCGCGGGCTTCTCGAAGCGGTGGGGCTGTCGCACCGCGCGAGCCACCGGCCGGCCGAGCTTTCGGGCGGCGAGAAGCAGCGCGCGGCGCTCGCACGCGCGCTGATGATGAGGCCGAGTCTCCTGCTGTGCGACGAGCCGACGGGGAACCTCGACCAGAAGGCGGCCGACAACGTGGCCTCGCTCCTGCTCGAACTCCACCGCGCGCAGGAGACCATCCTCGTCGTCGTCACGCACAGCACCGAACTCGCCACGCGCTTCCCCGTCCGCTACCGCCTGACCGAACAAAGACTTGTGATGAGTGATGAGTGATGAGTGATAAGAAGGAATCGGATTTTCTTATCACTCATCACTCATCACTCATCACTCATCGAAAATGCTGAATCTCGTCCTGCGCAACCTGACTTACTACCGGCGCACGAATCTCGCCGTGGTCTTCGGCGTGGGCGTGGCGGTCGCGGTGCTGGCTGGTGCGCTGCTGGTGGGCGAGTCCGTGCGGGCGAGCCTGCGCGGGCTGTTCCTACAGCGGCTCGGGCGCGCGTCGCACGTGGCCAGCGCGCCGAACTTCTTCCGCGAGCGCCTGGCCGAAGACGTGCGCGCCGCGGGCGGCTTCGCGGACGCAGGCTTCGACGCGGCCTGCCCCGTGGTCGTCGCCGACGGGGTCGTGACGCACGAGGCGAGCGGGCGGCGCGCGCAGGCCGTGCAGGTCTACGGCGTGGACGCGCGCTTCTGGGAGTTTCACGGCCGCGCCGACTCGGCCGCGCGCGCGCCGAAGGCGGACGAAATTCTGCTGAGCCCGGGGCTCGCCTCCGAGTTGGGCGCGGCGCCGGGCGACGCGCTCGTGCTGAGGGTCGAGCAGCCATCGGACATCCCGGTCGAGTCGCTTCACGGGCGCAAGGAGGACGTGGGGAGCAGCGCGCGCCTCACGGTGCG
>DASWNR010000115.1:0-2391 GCA_036399155.1 Pyrinomonadaceae bacterium | reverse complement strand
CGAAGAGTTCGCGGGCGCGGGCGCGGGCGAGGAGGCGCGCGCGCGGCCGGCCGTCAGCAGCGCCTACGCGGAGCCGGCCAGCGAGGTCGAACGCCGCATCGCCGCCGTGTGGCAGAGGGTGCTCGGCGTCGAGCAGGTGGGCGCCCACGACAACTTTTTTGAACTCGGCGGCACCTCGCTGAACGGCATTCAACTGGTCTCGGAACTCAAGAAGGAGTTCCGGGTCGACATCCCCGTCGTGAGCATCTTCGAGGCGACGACGGTGTCCGCGCTCGCAAAGTACCTCAGCCGCGACGGGGGGGGCGAGGCGGCCTTCGAGCGGGTCGAGGACAGGGCCGAAAAGAAGAAGAAGGCGCTCGGGACGCCGCGGCGGCCGCCGGGCAGGAGGGCGTCGTGAGCGAGCCGCAAGAGCTTGAGCCACTAACAGGCCGCGAGGTCGCCGTCATCGGAATGGCGGGCCGCTTCCCCGGCGCGCGGAACCTCTCGGAGTTCTGGCGGAATCTGAGGGAGGGCGTCGAGGCCGTCAGCTTCTTCACGGAAGAAGAGCTGCTGTCGAGCGGCGTCGAGGCACAGACTTTCCGCCACCCGAACTACGTGGCCGCCGGCAGCCTGCTCGAAGACGTTGAGCTGTTCGACTCCTCCTTCTTCGGCTACAACGCGCGCGAGGCCGAACTGCTCGACCCGCAGCAGCGCGTCTTCCTCGAAGTCGCGTGGCACGCGCTCGAAGACGCCGGCTACGACCCGCACCGGTACGAGGGCCTGATCGGCGTCTACGCGGGGGCCGCCTGGAACACGTACCTCCTGAGCAACCTCACGACGCGCCTTGAGTTGTTCGACGGCGGCGGCGCCTTTCAGGTCTTCATCGCCAGCGACAAAGACTTCATGCCGACTCGCGTCGCCTACAAGTTCGACCTGAAGGGGCCGGGCCTCATCGTCCAGACGAGTTGCTCGACCTCTCTCGTCGCCATCCACCTCGCCTGCCTGAGCCTGCTCAACTACGAGTGCGACATCGCCCTCGCGGGCGGCGTCACGGTCAAGGTGCCGCAGAAGGCCGGCTATTTTTATCAGGAGGGCGGACTCGCCTCGCCCGACGGCCACTGCCGCGCCTTCGACGCCAAAGCGGCCGGCACCATCTTCGGCAGCGGCGTCGGCGTGGTCACGCTGAAACTGCTCTCCGAGGCCCTCGCCGACGGCGACCACATCCGCGCCGTCATCAAGGGCTCGGCCATCAACAACGACGGCTCGGCGAAGGTCAGCTACACGGCGCCGAGCGTCGAAGGCCAGAGCCAGGCCATCGCCGCGGCGCAGGCCATGGCCGGCTTCGACCCCGAAACCATCCGCTACGTCGAGACGCACGGCACCGGCACCTCGCTCGGCGACCCCATCGAGGTCACGGCGCTGACGAAGGTCTTCCGCCGCCACACGCAGCGCAGAGGCTTCTGCGCCATCGGCTCGCTGAAGTCGAACATCGGGCACATCGACGCGGCGGCCGGCGTCGGCGGCTTCGTCAAGACGGTGCTCGCCTTGGAGAACCGCGAGATACCGCCGAGCATCAACTTCGAGACGCCGAACCCGGCCATCGACTTCGCGGAGACCCCTTTTTACGTCAACTCGAAGCTGGCCGAGTGGGAGGACGGCGACGCGCCCCGGCGCGCGGCCGTCAGTTCCTTCGGCGTCGGCGGCACGAACGCACACGTCATCCTCGAAGAGGCGCCCGCGCCCGAGCCGCCCGGCCCCTCGCGCCCCTGGCAACTGCTGACGCTTTCGGCGAAGACCGCGACGGCGCTCGAAACCTCGACCGAAAATCTGCTGGCGTGGCTGCGTGAACACGAAGGCGTCGACCTCGCCGACGCGGCCTACACGCTGAAGGTCGGGCGCACGGTCTTCCGCCACCGCCGCGCCCTCGTCTGCCGCGACCGCGCCGACGCCGTCCGCGCGCTCGAAGCTGTGGGGCGGCCTCGCGTGCTGACGGGCGTCGACACCGAGGAGCCGCGCGACCGCCCCGCCGTCTTCATGTTCCCGGGGCAGGGCTCGCAACACCTCCGCCAGGCGCAGGGGCTCTACGACGGCGAGCCGACATTCCGTCAACACTTCGACGAGTGCGCCCGCCTACTCACGCCCCACCTCGGACTCGACCTCCGACGGGCGCTCTACCCGCCGGCCGACGTTGACGAAGCCGAGGCGTCGGTTCGCGTCGAGCAGACGGCGCTGGCGCAGCCTGCGCTCTTCGTCACCGAGTACGCGCTCGCGCGGCTCTGGATGAGCTGGGGCGTGAAGCCCGCCGCCATGCTCGGCCACAGCATCGGCGAGTACGTCGCCGCGTGTCTGGCCGGCGTCTTCTCGCTCGAAGACGCGCTGCGGCTCGTCGCCGCGAGGGGCCGCCTCATGCAG